>NZ_JAQMUA010000299.1:0-3289 GCF_028330895.1 Kamptonema animale CS-326
ATCGCGATCGCACTAGGTAATTATGACTAAAATTCCTCAATTCCCAATTCTTACCCAATATTGGCGATCGCTTACCCAAACGGTTGCAGGTTTGAGCGTTTATGATTGCAGACCGCTATAGTCTAGAGGACATTTGCAGACGATCTAGCCAAGGTGCAAGCGCGGACTTATGATGATATGGCTAGAAAATAAAGGGAGCGATCGCTCCCTTTGTCGATTTCAAGTATTTACGATGAATCAGGCTTTTGTAACTGGAGTGAACCTGTGATGTTGCCTACAGATTTACTTAAATCTTAAAATAGGACTTAGTTAAGTCTTAAAATAGTTGGTTTTTAAGTCTCTTTTTTAGAGTCGTTTCTTGATTTAAAAAATTTAATGCTATCCGTCGTAATAAGTAAATCCACCTAATTAAACATAAGATAAGGATGGCTAAAAAGCTGACTGTATAAACACTCTTCCTTCTCGCCTAGATAACTAAATTTTTCTTCCTTCTCTCCTAGATAACTAAATCCTTCTTCCTTCTTCCTTCTACTTATAACAAAGTTTTCAAACGCATTATCCCTACGGGTTGAGGACAAAACCATTAAAATATTGCAATTCCCAATAGACCCCCACTAACATCTCCAAATACTTTTAAATTAACTAGATTAACGTGAGCTTGAGGAAAATGCTTGAAACCCTAATGATTTTGGTGAACAGCCTCAAAATGACATACGTAAGATCGCTCCTTTCAGCCCTCAGAGAACTCACATTAGCTTAACTGGAAGTTCCTGACCATTAAACTAAGCAGTTGCCATCCAATCCCAAATTCGCTCTAGCTGTTGTGTGGTCACGAGTCCGTACTGCCATAGAACCATCCCAAAAAGATTGGGGCTATCTTCACTCCGGCGCTCGGCAAGCGCGATCGCAGAAATAGGAATGGCTAACTCTTCCCGTAAAAATTGCTTAAATAGATTGATTTTAGTAGTGTTCATGGCTTCACCCAAAAATTTGTTATTTGTATCTCCAACGCCGACTGAACCGATCTCGGTAAAATCTAGAATATCTAAATGCTTTATATAAACTTCTCGCTCTCCAGACTGAAGCTGTCTCCATCTAGAGAAATAACTTCTGCTTGGGGCTAAGCCTACCTTGAGATGAGCGATCCCCACTCCTTCAAGCAAAGTTAAGTTTAAATATCAAACAACAGTAAGTTTAAATACTTAGCAGGGACTTTTAACTGAGTTGAAAACTGATGTAGTTAGCCTGCGCCAATTCCAGCGACTCCTGCTTCACTCTCCCCGCCATCGCTGCTAACTGCAAGCTCATATAAGCATTCAAATCTTCCAAGCTGTAACTAGCTGAGAGCAACAATTGACCTATGAGCTTTTCTGCTTCTACTGTGAGGCGACCAGTGGTCAGAGCTTGTTGGGCAATTTCGCGGATGGGAATCATGGGAAAACCTGCTTTTGCTTTACATAATCAGTATCAAGGTTTTCCCTGCCTAGCTCAGTGATGCAAATTTCCTGTCTCTGTGATGATTTGAGTGCTGCATAGTGATTCGGCATCCAGAAAGCTGTGACATCGATCGCTAGCAGCATATCTATCCATGCCTGATTCTGACAAGGATACTAGGATTGAATGCAGAGCAAATCGCAAAGCTCTCTGGAAACCCACACTGCACCAGTCAAACTTTCAACTCTTGGCCGTCTTTGTGACTGATACAGAACAGGATTTTGGTTTTCCTAGCATCCACACGACCTAAGCGATGGGTTTCCGTTTTCGAGCGTTTTAGGAACCTAATAGGTATAAAACATCTCCTGAAGTTTTTGCGGATCGCTGGTAATTGTCAAACCCAGCATTAACAGAAGGCGAGCTTTTTGAGGAGTCAAATTATCCGTAACAATAAAGCCATTTTCATCATCTTTCTCTTCCCCATTTCGCACCACTCGCCCTGCACCCGTGCGCGAACTCCGCGCAATAATTATCCCTTTTTTGCTGGCTGCGATCGCGGCTGGCTCCAACTGCACAGAAATACTGCCATCCCCAACTCCTGCATAGACAATGCCTTTTGCACCATCGGCGATCGCAGCATTGAGCATGGCGGGGCGGTTGTTGCCATACCCATAGATAATGTCAACTTGCGGCAATGAGGTGAGGGTGCTGACTTCAAACGGAGTTGCTACGGTGTGTTTGCGAATCGGCATTCTATAGAAGTAAGGTTTGCCCAACTCAACATAGCCCAAATAACCCATATCATGCGCCTGAAAGGTGTTAAGGCTAGTGGTGTTCGTTTTTGTTACTTCGCGCGCCGCCGAAATTTGGTCGTTAAGGCTGACAAACACGCCTTTGCCTACGGCTTCGGGACTGCCTGCGATCGCCACCGCATTATACAAATTCAGAGGCCCATCGGCACTGAGAGCCGTAGCCGGTCGCATCGCTCCCACCACCACCACAGGCTTTCTACTTTTGGTAACTAAGTTGAGGAAATAGGCAGTTTCTTCGAGCGTGTCTGTCCCGTGAGTAATTACCACCCCATTGACATCAGGCTGTGCCAAAACTTCGTTGACGCGCTTAGCAATTTTCAGCAAGCCTTCGTTAGTCATGTTTTCGCTAGCAATTTGCAGCACCTGCTCGCCTGTAATATTGGCAATATTTTTTAGCTCTGGTACGGCTGAGATTAGACTTTCAACGGGCAGCTTTGCAGCCTGATACCCTACAGTTGTAGTAGAAGTTGCACCTGTGCCAGCGATCGTTCCTCCAGTCGCCAGCAGCACAACTTTGGGTAAGCGGGGCGATGGTGCAGGTGTGTTGGCAGGCGCAGGAGACTGAGCAATGGTTGGGGTGACAGGCGCGATCGCTAGGACTTGAGGGGCAGATGGCGATCGAGAGTTAGCGATCGCGGGCACGATCGTTAGACAACAGATAGTCAGCGCTGCCAATAAAGCAGGAATAATTTGCTTTTTATTCATAAAAAATCCCCTGAGATTGGTTTAGTCTCTGGAACGACAGAGCCAGCATAGCCCGTCTGTTTGTATGACTTGGTATTCTTAGGAACTTTATGAGTTTGTCAATCAACCAAATGATGTTCCATTGCAAAGCGAACCAACTCAGCACGGTTAGTGCGATCGCTTTTCCTCAACAAACTGCTAACATACTTTTCCACAGTGCGATGACTCAGATGAAGGCGATCGCCAATCTGAGCATTAGAAAGCCCATCTGTCAATAGCTGCAAAACATCTTTTTCTCGCTGAGTCAAACTCAGAGACTTCTCAGTAATATCTGAGTCTCCCCCGCCCCCCCGCTCCCC
>NZ_JAQMUA010000300.1:0-2947 GCF_028330895.1 Kamptonema animale CS-326
CCCCCTAGCCCCTAGCCCCTCTTCCTTTACACAGGATGCTGAAAAAGGGTTTCGAGGTAAACTCTGGCAGCTTGGCGATAGCTTCTTGATGCCTCTGGTGTACCGCTATCCCCATTCTGCAACAAAAACAGAGACAGAGCTGCGGAAAATACCCGGTCTTGATCCCAGTCGGGATGCGTTTCTAGGTAGGTTTTGAGGGATTCGTGGAGGGTTTCGGGAATTTCAGCCAAAATACTGACAGTTGCGTTCATCATCGCTTCTAAATCTCACAAATAAACAGATATCAAAACCCAGCTCGCGGAATCGACAGCTAAGGGACACAGCCGGAATCGGAGCGCTTAATTTAGGTCGGTCGCATCATTGTGCGCTAAGAGGGGGTGGTGTTGTCAATGTTGCAAATTGTTACAAACCTCTTTATCTTAAAAAAATATTTACACAACAATCAGCTCTTGAGGCCGATCCCCGTTACATAAGTTTATAACTTGGAGCACCACTCTGGCATTAGCCAGTTAATGAATAAAATCCCCAATTCAGCAGCAAGGCTTGATACTACCGTTAACTCCTGTGGAAAACCTTGTCTAATCTGTGGAAAACCTCATCTAGCCTGTGGAAACGCTGTGGAATATATGGGGAAAACTTTCAGCAAGGATAAGAATTTTAAAGTTGTCATTACTATAGCTAGGGGCTAGGGCGTGTTTTCTTGCCTCGTTGTATCCTAGAAATAGGCGATCACAAGCACTTAACGCTCATGAACCGAGGAGATTTAAGTAACGAACAGTGGGAGACGTTAAAACCGCTACTTCCTCCACTCAAACCCCGAACAGACAAGCCAAATCGTGGCCACCGACAAGTGGTTAATGGCATCCTCTGGATACGAGCGAACAGGAGCCCCCTGGCGAGACCTCCCAGAACGTTATGGTTCATGGGAAAGCGTGGCTACAAGGTTCTATCGGTGGCAAAAAGCCAATATTTTTAGAACAATTAATGGAACAAGGAGCAGTCAAACGAGCCACGTCACGGTCCTTTTAGCCGTAAAATCTACCGTCAACGCAACATAGTTGAACGTGCTATCAATCGACTCAAGCAATTTCGTCGTATCGCTACCCGATATGAGAAGTTGGCCGCAAATTATACAGCTATGATTACGCTCGCCTGCATTCTGTTGTGGTTGTAGTTTGAAAACACGCCCTAGCAGGGCCGTAACATTGCTCGCTTCTAAATTCTTGAACCTAAACCTCCAACCCCCTTTCCTGCAAGCAGGGCTGTAATATTGCTCGCTTCTAAATTCTTTGACCTAACCCCCGAACCCCCTTCCTTATAAGGTTCGGGGGAGTCATTAATACTATTAAACTCAAAGAGATTAAATATTAATAATTTTTCTCCCTGGAAATTAGAATAAAAGTTAAGTTATATCTTTTTTCAATCGCTGGATTAAATCTTTTGCTAATGCTAAGGCTTGAACTCGGATTTCTGGAACTGCCGTTGTCTCCCACAGAGAACCTTTACGAGGAGGCCCTAAAGTAAATAAAAGTTCTGAAGTTGCGCCATTTGTACTCACGAGTGCGCCGTTTGGGGCGACATCTAAGCCTAATGCTAAGGAATCGGGACGGATTAAACCTTGCTGCAATAGGTTGGTAATTAAGGGATGTTGAAATTTGCGATAATCGCACTCAGGGCCGGTGCAATTAATCGCTCGACTGACTTCGACAATAATATCATCTGCCTGTGGGTTGCGAATTAGGACTTCTACACCAGTAGCAGTTTCGCGGTAAGTTTGAATGCGACCTTTATGTATTAGCAATTGTTTGGATTGCTGCAATTGTGCGATCGCATCAATAATTTTTGGGGCGGCGCGGTGGCGATACACTTCCCAGTAGGGGCGGAGGTGGCGCAGAAATCGGCACTTTTCTTCTAGTGGTAGAGATTGCCATAACTGCTGGGTAATGGGGCGGAGGGAGTCGATGACGGCACGCCAGTTGACCTCGGAAGTGCTATCCTGCTGTAGTTGTTGGCGGGCTAGGCGCAGTAAGGCGCGGATGTTTTTGGGGGCTGTTTCCGGGTTGAGGAAGGCGGGATAAGGGGTTGCAGGTTTGTGGGGATGGGGGAATAAACCGTGACGGGAGACTACGTGAATGATACCTTTGTGGCCGGAGTCTCGGAGTGCGATCGCTAAATCTACCATAGTCAAACCCGATCCGATGAGCAAAACTGGTTCCTCAGCGGACAATCCGGCAATAGCATCAGCAGACCAAGCATAGCCAATATAACGCGAACTTTTATAGAAAGAGCGATCGGCAACGGCAGGATCGCTAGGAGGAAAATTACCCAAGGCGAGAATGATTTTATCTGCTTGGATAGTTTGACCGCTACGCAAGTAGATTGTTGCCATGTTGGTTCCTGGTTGGAGTGCGATCGCTTCATCATTCAGCCGTTCTAAATGCACATAATTTGGCGCTTTTGCTTCGGCTTCATCTAAACCAGTCTCAATGTATTTACCGTAAATATTACGGGGGATAAATGTATCTGGTTTTACATCGTTGCCAATAGCTTGCAGCCAGCGTAAGAAGTGGTCGGGTTCATCGGGAAAGGCACTCATTTTTCCCGCCGGAACGTTTAACAAATGACTGGCAGAATTAGTTCCATAAGCGACTCCCCGCCCTAGCAAAGGTTGACGTTCAATAATTTTGATATCTAGCGGAAAAGTCGCCCCTAAAAGCAAGTGAGTAGCAACCATACTGCCACTGAATCCGCCGCCAATTATAGCAATCGTAATCGGGGAATTATCTTTAGTCATAGAGTTGAGATTACCCGCTCAGTAACCGTGAATTATAGATCGGTTGTACTATGTTTAATTATGTACTTTAGCGCCAAGACTAATAATTTAGCAAGTGTTTTGATAAACAATATTACCCGTAACGCCGCCCTCTGGGCGGTCAAGATACCGCCC
>NZ_JAQMUA010000301.1:0-4755 GCF_028330895.1 Kamptonema animale CS-326
GGATAGGGGAGATGGGGGAGCAACTTAATCAATTAAAAATTAAAAATGCAAAATTAAAAAAAATGCAAAATTAAAAATTGTGAGATTTAATTTTTAATTTTTAATTTTTAACTTTTAATTAATCGGAGGGGAGGATGGGTAATTAGCCATTAGCCATTAGCCATTAGCCATTAGCCATTACCAATTACCAATTACCAATTACCAATTACCAATTACCAATTACCAATTACCAATTTTCAAGTTACAGATCGTACTAGAATTACAGTACAGTTGCAGCCGCGAGCTACTGCTTCAGGAATATTGCCGTGCATTACTTGTTTTAATAATCCCTCCCGACTTGCTCCCAAAACAATTACATCGCACTGATCTTTCTGAGCTAGATCGATTAAAGTATCAGAAACAGACTTACCACAAACGGGAGTTACTATAACTGGACAACTCAACCGCCGCTTGAGAAACTTAGCTGCTTCATTCAAATCACTGGTATCGGGTTCAGCACTAGAAGATTGATGAACTTGACATAAACTAATTTCTGGAACAGCACTTAGAGCAACTAAAGCTGGTAATAACCTCACCGCCGCAGCTTGCTTATAATCCCCCCGAATTGGCACTAACCAACGATGTAAACCCATGAGGGTATGCAGTCCTAATTCCTGCATTCTGATGTCTGAATCTGGAATTGGACATTGAGTATTAGGTCGCGGACAAGAACCATCAGGGATGGGACATTCGACATTTATGTTATCTTTAGAAACAGCATCTTCTGAGAAAGAGGGTGAATTTTCTGTAGAATTTGTAATATAATTTTGGGCTAATTTGTGATTTTTTACTAATAGTTTTTCGCTCCATTTCACCAAAACTACTTCGCAACCAGCTTGGCGAATAACAGTATCGACAACGTTGCCAAAAATTCTACCAGAAGCAGAGATTTCACCTTGCCAACCCATCAAAATTAAATCAATGTGTCGCTCCTTAATTGTTTCTAAAATTGCGTGAGCGACATCGTGAGCTACTCGTATTTGCGTATGTACAGGTACGCCCCAATTACGAGCAATTCGCTCAGCTTGTTGTAGCAGCCGACGGCTTCTTGTTGTTCGTACTAAAGCTTCTGAGGGTGGGGTATTGCGGGGTACTAGGATCACTTGCAGGCATTCTAGCTCGCAATTGCGATCGCGCGCGATCGCGGCCGCTACTCGTAACAAAGCTGGAGCTGTTTGCGGATTGCTCAGGGGTACCAATAATCGGCCACTTCCTACTTGCGGAGCCTTAGTTTGATATACAACGTAAGAAGGCTCTGGATGTGGCCCCATCTGACCTGCTTCGCCTGTCAAATGGTCGGATTCTGCGCGGATGATGTCACTGCGGGTGATAATTCCCACTAAATGGCGGCCTTCGGTGACTGGCAAACGACTGAGATGATATCGGTTGAGTAGACAGAGAATCTCACTTAAAGTATCGCGCGGCTCTACTGTCATTGGCTGCACTGTCATGATCTCACTGAGTAGCGTATCTCCCGGTAGCTGGCGGCTGTTGGCTTGAGCTAAATCTGTCTGAGTCAAAATTCCTACCAGTTTGCCAGCATCAACGACTGGGAATCCTCGGTGGTGCGATCGCGAAAATGCTTGGATTGCTTCATCTAGAGTCATCAGGCTTGATAGAGTTTCGACTCGGCGCTGCATTACATTAGCTGCATGGAGGCTGCTTAAAGCATCATTGACAGGCTTTTCCTTTTTGAGGTTAATGCCGCTAAGGTCTAAAAGATGGTCGTACAGGGAGTCGCTATCTATTTTTTCCGCAACTAAGTAGGCGATCGCACAGCAGATCATCAAAGGTAATACCAGTTTAAAATCAGTAGTAATCTCAAATACGATCACTACTGCCGTGATCGGCGCTCTGGTGACAGCACAAAAAAATGCCCCCATTCCAGTTAGAGCATAGGTTGTAGCTATTCCTAAATCTAGAAAATTTTCTTGCCAAATTCCCACAATGTAACCCAAGGCTGAACCAAGAACCAGGGAAGGTGCGAATAATCCTCCGGGAGCTCCCGATCCGGCGGCGATACTTGTGAGGGCGAATTGAGCGACAAAAGCGGTGAAACTGGTTTGAATGCTGGCTTCCCCAGTGAGAATAAATTCTCGCAAACCCGTGTTGTTGCGAAAGTTTTCAGGGAGTACGGCGACTGTCAAACCGCAAATTAAGCCAGCTAGAGCGACTCGTAAGGGAAACCCTAAATGGAGCGATCGCTTGTTAAATATTAAAACTGCGAATATACTTTTAGTAAATAAAGCCCCAAAAACTCCGGCTAAAACTCCTAACAATATATAAAAAGGGATTTCCTGAGCGACAAAACTGCTTTGGTAAGTCTGGACATTTAAGTTAAGGCTGTTACCGGCTAATAATTCTGAGACAACGGCCCCAATGAAAGAAGAGATGATCGCAGTACCTAAAGTTAGACCTGAGACATCGTGGAGCAGTTCTTCAACTACAAATAGTACACCCGCGATCGGTGTGTTGAAACCAGCCGCAAGTCCCGCCGCAGCACCGCAAGCGATTAATTGACGGCGGTATTCTGGGGAAGTGGGAATCCAATTACTAATCCCAGCAGCCAAAGATGCTCCGATTTGGACAGTTGGGCCTTGTCTTCCCAAGGTTAAGCCAGAACCGACGGCTAAAATTGTGCCGATGAGTTTGGCGATCGCGACGCGCAAATTTAGAGGCAAACCGACACCAGCCAGAGCAGATTTAACGTGAGGAATGCCGCTACCAGCGGCTTCCGGTGCTAAACGCTCTACCAGTAAACCAGTCAAGAGTCCTCCCATCAAGCCGACACTCGGCAGCAACAGCCAAGGAGGAATGGCTAAAGAGGCAGAAACTCGCCAGGTTCCGAGCCATCCTACCCCAAGTTTTAGCAACACGCCTGCTAAACCGCAGACTAAACCAATTAGACAAGCTTCAAAGATCGCCAGGCGTTTCGGTCGCAGAAATTGAGATGCGATCGCTCTGGAAGAACCACGAAAATGCTTAGAAACGGGAATGTACCACATAACCTTCAAGAGTATGTCTTAAATTTAATATTCACAAAAATTAAATTAAAAAAGGATGAAAACAGAAAAGCTCAACAATTACAAGTAAGTTGCATATCATATATATAGTGACAGAATCGGAGAGCAGAAATTATTAAAAACTCCTGTTTTGCTTACTGCCAGAGGCTTCGGAAACACAAAGAGCGAAAATTGAACCTGAGAATGAAACAGCCCTGTTCAGTAATAGTTTGGCCAAAATCACGTAACGCCGCCATCCTGGCGGTAAAGTCACCGCGCTTGTTGGCGGCGCTACACAACTTTTCAGAATTGGTATAACTCTGGATAGACTCAAAGTCTGTCAAATCATCTATCTTTATGCCATCACCATTCCCCCATCCACATTAAAAACTTGCCCCGTAATGTAAGCAGCAGCAGCATCAGCAGCCAAAAACTTTACCATCCCTGCAACTTCCTCCGGTAGACCATACCGACCTAGAGGAATATATTTCAAAATGTCATCAGATTTGATATCTTTTGTCATATCTGTGGTAATAAATCCCGGTGCAACTGCATTCACAGTAATACCGCGACTTGCTAACTCTTTGGCAATGGTTTTAGTAAACCCAATTGTTCCCGCTTTTGCAGCACTATAATTAGCTTGTCCGGGATTTCCCATTTGACCGGCAACTGAAGCAATATTAATAATTCTGCCGCTACGTTGCTTCAGCATAATTTTACTAGCTGCTTTCGTACACAAAAATACGCCTGTCAAATTCAAATCAATCACTGCTTGCCAATCTTCCAGTTTCATTCGCAGTAACAAAGTATCGCGGGTAATCCCAGCATTGTTAACTAAAATATCAATGCGACCCCATTTTTCCATGACGCTATTGGTGAGTGCGTCTACTTGGTCAACTTTGGATACATCCGCCGAAAGTGCGATCGCATCCCCCCCAGCAGCAACAATTTCCGCCACTACCTCATCAGCAGCAGTATTAGAGCTCGCGTAGTTTACCGCCACATTAGCACCCTCTGCTGCTAAGGATAAGGCGATCGCCCGACCAATTCCCCGCGATGCACCCGTAACGATCGCTACTTGACCCCGCAAGCGTTGTAGCGACTCTGGCAATACTTCCATAAAAATTCCTCACAATGTCAGCTCTAAGAATTTTGCATTAAAATGAGCCATAACCACAAAAAATTTGTTTTTTCCTATGGCAATAAAGAAGGAGTTCAACAGTTTTGATGAGTTAATATCAGGCTCTGAGTTGCCTGTACTCGTCGATTTTTATGCTACTTGGTGCGGCCCTTGCAAGATCATGGCCTCAATTCTGGAAGAGGTCAATGCTCAAATGAAGGATCGCCTCCAGATTGTCAAAATCGATTCGGATAAATACGAGGATTTAGCATCGGAGTATCATATTCACGCTTTACCAACGCTGGTACTGTTTAAAAATGGTCAACAAGTAGATCGGATTGAGGGGGTACTCCAGACCCCACAATTGATTCAACGATTGCAATCTTTTGTCTAGTTTTTTGTTAAGGACTTACGTAGAAGAGAATGTTTTCATTGCGAACGAACAAAATGTTTTCATTGCGTTGGCGTAGCCTGCGCGTAGCGCTTGACTTTGTGAAGCAATCTCTGTTACCTCGTGCGTAAGTCCTGTTATTATTTCCAGCTTGTGTTATGGCAACCGTCAAGGCTATTACGCATTACTTACGTAACGCCGCC
>NZ_JAQMUA010000302.1:0-10320 GCF_028330895.1 Kamptonema animale CS-326
CAATACCGCCCAGAGGGCGGCGTTACGGATATGTTCGCGACAACACTTTTTTAATCCGGCGACAAACCTTTTCCAGCTAACCATTCTCGATTAAATAGCCGCGATTGATAGCGAGAACCGCCATCGCAAAGTACAGTCACAATTGTATGTCCCGGCCCCATTTGCTTCGCTAATGCAACTGCCGCACCGACATTAATTCCTACGGAACCACCCATAAATAATCCGTCTTTTCTCAACAGTTGGTAAATCACCCGCACGGCTTCCGCGTCGTCAATTTGAATGGCATCATCTATAGGAGCATTTTCCATATTAGCAGTAATTCTGCTAGTGCCAATACCTTCAGTAATTGAGCTACCTTCTATCTTAATTTCCCCAGTTTTAACGTAACTGTAAAGACCGCTACCCTTCGGATCTGCCAAAATGATTCTAATGGCTGGATTCTTTTCTTTTAAGAAGATTCCCACACCAGCAAAAGTTCCTCCCGTTCCCGTTGCTGTCACCCAAGCATCAATTTTACCATCTGTTTGTGCCCAGATTTCGGGGCCAGTTGTTTCATAATGTGCTTGACGATTAGCTAAATTATCAAATTGATTTGCCCAGATTGCATTATCTATTTCTGATGCCAATCTTCCAGAGAATTTGACATAGTTATTCGGGTCTTTGTAGGGAAGAGCAGGTACGGTACGGACTTCCGCCCCTAATGTTCTCAATGCGTCTATTTTTTCTTGAGATTGGGTATCAGGAATTACGATTAGGCATTTATAACCTTTAGCGTTGCATATATGAGCTAAACCGATGCCAGTATTGCCTGCGGTTCCTTCTACTACTGTCCCACCTGGTTTTAATAAGCCTTTGTCTTCGGCATCTTTGATAATATAATGGGCGGCTCGATCTTTCACAGAACCGCCGGGATTAAGAAATTCTGCTTTGCCGAGAATTTCGCACCCAGTTTCATCGCTGAAGCTGTTTAATCGGATTAGGGGGGTGTTGCCAAGAGTGCCTACAAAACCGTTTTTGATATCCATGCTATTTGTGTTTTTATTTACTACTAAATTTTACAATAAATTCTTATTACTCATTATATACACAAAGGTTTATACTTAAGAAATGGAAGATTTCACTGGCTCGTGGGCAAAAGGGAGCTATGATTCACCTCAACAGTCGTTACAGGAACACTTTCTCAAGCATGGTGACGAAGTAGGGGCAGAAGATGTTACCCAATATCTGCGAAAAGCAGAGGAATTTAAGATTGCAGCTAAAAAAGGGTCACGGAAAACCAATGTTTCAGGAGCAACGCCAGGGGTGAAAAGGTACTCTAAGAATGGGCGGTACATTGACCTAGATTCTGATAATAACATAATTTCATTTGGATCGTATTAGCAATTTTCAGGAGTAAACGTATGAGTCTCGACCATGATTTTTTACTTTTGCCTGAAGGGAAAGTTAATTATAGAGATTACACAAAATACTTTCGTAACCCTTCCGCTGTGAAACTTCACGATGATTTTATTCATTACGTTAATGATACATTAAAGTGGGTATCTACCCTCAACCCCGATCATCCTAAAGAGTGGCAAGGTTATGGCTTAAATCTTTACGGGGTGACAATCATCAATAAACAGGGAGCCGAAGTTTTTCATCATGTGGTTGAGTCATGGGCAAAATTATTTTCAAAAGCTCCTGCAAAACTTCAGCTAAGGGGTCATTGGATATCTGATATAGATGATGAAGGAGTAGAAAGTGAGCCGTATTACGAACAGTTAGAATTTGATCGAGATATGGTAGTCAAAAATTTGATAACTCTGGCAACCTACGCTGATAAAACTTGTGGTGGGGATTTTTTCATTTTGCATCTGGGAATTTGACTGTAAATAAGATTACCAAATCTTACTCATATTAAGCACAAATCCCGGCAAAATAGGATCGCCGCTAATTGTAGCTGGATTTTCCAAACATTCTTCTGGTAAACCTGGACGATAAATATAAACTCTGCGATTTTTTCGATCGATTAACCAGCCTAACTTTACTCCCGGTTCCCTCATATATTCTGCCATTTTTTCTTGCAAGGGTTTCAAGTTATCGGAAGCAGACCTGAGTTCTACTACAAAATCAGGACAAAGTGGTACAAATTTATCTTGCTGTTCTTCTGATAAAGCATTCCATCGTTCCAGTTTCATCCACGAAGCGTCTGGGGACTTGTCACCAACTGACAGCTTAAATCCAGTGCTTGAGTCAAAACAAATACCCGTTCCGTCTTGCTCTGTCCAATTATATAACTGTGCAAATATGCTACCGCTGCGATTGCCTGTTGTTCCTCCAGTGGGGGGCATAATTAGCACTTCTCCTGATTGATTTCGTTCGATTTGTAAGTCGCGATTAATTTGACAGAACTCAAAAAATTCATCTTCTGTCATTTGCATTTTAGGCGGCATACGTAACACTATCGGAGATGAGAGCATAATTTTTTCCTTTATTAAAATATGCTTGCAGAGGCGCAATTAATCGCGCCTCCATTACCATCGGACGACAGAAATCTAATACTATTTATTAGGTTGAGGAGTCATCCGCAAGTAAGGCTTAATTACTTCGTAACCTTTGGGAAATTTCTGTTTCAACTCTTCAGGATCTTTGATCGAGGGTACAATTACACAATCTTGACCATCTTTCCAGTTAACAGGGGTAGCGACGCTATATTTGTCTGTGAGTTGTAGAGAATCAATTACCCGCAAAATTTCATCAAAGTTACGACCGGTACTCGCAGGATAGGTAATGTTCAGACGCAGTTTCTTTTGGGGATCGATGACGAAAACTGTACGGATTGTTAAGTTGTTCAAGGAGTTGGGATGGATCATGTCATAAAGGTCTGACACTTTCCGATCTGCGTCAGCTAAAATAGGATAATTTAGGCTAACTTTTTGGGTTTCCTCAATGTCATTAATCCAGCCTTTGTGGGACTCTTCATTATCGACGCTGAGGGCTATGGTTTTGACACCACGCTTTTCAAATTCGGCTTTGAGACGGGCAACTTCGCCTAGTTCGGTGGTGCATACTGGTGTATAGTCGGCGGGGTGTGAGAAGAGTACTACCCAGCTATCGCCAGCCCAGTCGTAGAAGTTTATTTCTCCTTCGGAGGAGGCTTGAGTGAAGTTGGGGACTGTATCGCCTAATCTCAGGGCCATAAGTTATTTCCTCTAGTTCTATTTAAGGTCAGTTCTCTATGATGCCACAATCCTCCGGTTTTCCGGTAGGCTTTGAGATTTTTTAATTTTTCTTGCTCTTAGTCGCGCTTTGGATTAATTTATTTTATAGTTACTCTGTTTGTAAGTATAAGCTATGTTTCAAATGCTTTACTTTCTAATTCGAGCTATAGAGCCTTTTTTGGTACCGTTGTGCTTTGTCTGTGCTTGGGCGTTGATGTTGCTGCTATTCTGGAACATTGGAAGTGCGATCGCAGACTCGGTTAAGCGGGCTAAGCGGATGCACCAAATTCCTTGTGCTAATTGTGCATTTTTTACGGGTGACTATCACCTCAAGTGTCCCGTTCAGCCGAAAATTGCTTTATCTGAAGATGCGATCGACTGTTCTGATTATAGAGGGCGATCGCTTTATTAAGTTCAGGACTTACGCAATTCTCCCATTCCCAGTCTAGCAAAGCCATCTCCTTGAAAATGTTGGGATTGCTTAGCTTTATAGAGCGCGATCGCTTTATATAGCAACTGCCAAGGTTATTATAGTATTTCTTAGCTAGATGAGGTACTATATCGGAGCTTATTGCCGATTGCCCATTGAAACTAATTCCTATCGGGAATATCGATAAAACAGGGAAGAGGAGATGCCAAGCCTTAGTTAGCCTAAGAAGCTCGAAATTAATATTTATGGTTGAGGTCAGGAAGTAAATAGTAACTTAGGTTAGTTAATAAAACTTAGTATAATATACGAACTATAAAATTCCTCACAAACCATGCTAAAAATTTCTATCCCCCCAGTAGGTTTAGCCGGAGGTATTTCAATGTGGTTGTTTCTAACACTTGGCTTTCGATTCACTGGGTATACAATGCCTTTGAGTATCTGCTTAGGTATTCTTGGAGGGACGGCTTGTGGCTTAGTTCTGACTTGGTGGAACACTGAGGAGGAAAAACCAATAAATGTAGATGAGATAGCAAGTGAAAAACTCGCAGAAAACTTGCCTAATTTCCTCGTCCCAGAATCAGCAAAAACTCAACCACAAAAAAAGTTACAGTCGTCGAATCGTTCTACTGGTAGAGCCGTCACCTTACTTGATTGGTTATTTAGAAAAAAAAGATAGAAGAAGGGGCTAGGGGCTAGGGAAAGATGGGGAGGATGGGGAGGATGGGGAAGATGGGGAAGATGGGGAAGAAAATCCGCCATTCTCCCAAATTAGCAATTGCAGAACTTACGCACCCAACCAAAGAAACCGGGTTTTTTTGACGAAAATACTTCGTTTTTACCCACAGATTCTCTCAAAAACCCGGTTTCTAGGGCCATGAGCGTAAGTCCTACATTAGCAATTAGCAATTAGCAATTAGCAATTACCAAAAATGTTTTTATTTCTGTCTAAACTACTGCCTTTATTTTTCTATCCATTGGGATTAAGTTGTCTGTTAATAATTTTTGCTTTAGTAATGTTCTGGAAACGTCCTAGATGGGCGGCGGGGGCAATGGCCCTGGCACTAACTATTTTATTAACACTGAGTAATGGCTGGATTGCTCAAAATTTAGTGCGATCGCTCGAAACTCAAAATCTGCCGCCGACACCAATTCCCCAAACTAGAGCTATAGTAGTTTTAGGCGGTGGCATCAAGCCAGCTTTACCCCCTCGACCTTGGGTAGAAGTCGGCGAAGCAGGCGATCGCATCCTCTACGGATCTCAGCTTTATCGCCAAGGCAAAGCCCCCTGGCTCATTCTCAGTGGTGGTAGAGTAGAGTGGAAAGGAGGAGGCCCACCAGAGTCAGCAGATATGGCAGAAATTGCCCAAGCTATGGGCGTACCTACATCAGCCATTCTCCAAGATCCAACCTCTCTCAATACCTACCAAAATGCCGTTAATGTCCGCAAGATTTTAAAAGATAATAACATTCTAGGGCCGATTTTACTGGTAACATCAGCCTTACATATGCCGCGATCGCTCCTAATTTTCCAGCGTCAGGGAATAGAAACAATTCCCGCACCGACAGACTTTTCTATAACACAGCAGGATATGGAAGCATCTCAAAGTAGTTTGCAAGCTGTACTTTTAAATCTACTGCCAGATGCCTATAATTTACAGCAATCAACAAAAGCCTTAAAAGAGTATATCGGACTAGCAGTATATCGGCTGCGGGGTTGGGTGTAATTGTGTTAGCTTTGGGCTAATCAATACCAACTTTTGCCGCAGCAGGAACCTACAAATCATGTTCCCTCACGAATTGCGAAACATCGTCCCCGAACCGCCTGTACCAGCAGAAATTCTCAAACAGTATCAAATTACTAGGGAATTTTACCAAGAAGTAAAATATCGCCAAGAATTTGAGAGTTACTGCCAATGGTATTACAGCACAGCTAAGCAACACCAGCAGGAATTGCAGAAAATGCAAGGCGATTTTAATATTCTGGGATGGTTTCGCCGAGGAAAACGATAAGAAGGAAGAAGGGAGAGGAATTAGGAGTTATGAATTATGAAATCAATTTATAACTCAAAACTCAAAACTCAAAACTTTTCCCTCCTCAGCTATTTTGAATGACTTCCACTTCGTCCTCTTTGAGGTGTGCCCTAAATTTTTTGTTGAACTGGACTTGAATAGGCAAGTTGGCACTTACGGGTCTGCCTTGCCATTCGAGAACTATCGCCACCACATCTCCTTCCATACCCTGAAGATCGAAGGGTTGATTACGATGTTCGGGATGGTGGTAAACAACGACAGATTTTTGGATGCAAACGCGATCGCCAACTTTCATAAAAAAATTCGGTAAGTGGGAAACGAGCGAGTCTTTAGACCCTTTGACAAGCTCAGGACAAGCCTGAGAGGGAAACGACGCGGGTGATTTTAATCACCGTGAATCTTTGTTGCCATTACCGCGCAAGGGAATTGCTTGGATCGGTGTGCTTTTGTACTGCACTTTCAACGGGACAATTACCGTCTCAACCCTCGCAATCCTGTAGGCATAATGTTTGCTCTTTCGAGCCTCCCTTACGGGGTAAAGTTAGCTTCGCCAAAGTTATCAGGGCTTGTTAGGCTTACAGCACTGTCCCAGTGACTTTAGGACTGTTTAACCGTAAGCGACAGAGCAGGGGACTAGATTCGGACAATCTTTCTATTTTTACATACAACTACACAGATTCAGGGGTGGGAGTGTCAAGAAAATTAAGATAAATTCTCCCCGCTCCCCGGCTCCCCTCCGATCGATTAAAAATGCAAAATTAAAAATTAAAAATTAAATTTCGCAATTTTTAATTTTGCATTTTTAATTTTTAATTGATTAAGTTGCTCCCCCGCTCCCCATCTCCCCCGCTCCCGACTTCACTACTTAGTCGGCGAGGAAGTATTAGGGAACAAGGGGATTTGCTCATTTTTTTGCTCCGAGACTTGGCGATTGTGATACCATACAGCTCCAGCACCTCCTACTAAAAGCAACGCTAACAGCCCTAGCACAGGCACTAAGCCCTTCAATTTCTGCTGTCTTCGGGGGGATTTAGCTCCAACCGTTTCAGGGTACAGAAGTGCCTTAGAAGCTGCGGAAAGCTCAGATTCAAGAGTCTCTGTTGTATTGGGTAATTGAACTGGATTGAAGAACACCAATTTCTCTGGAGAAATCCGGCAATGAACGATTACCACCGATGTATTGTCATAACCATTTTTATCATTAGCCAGACGAATCCAAGACTGAATAGCGGACTGTAAAGAAATCTCGCCCTTTAACACCGCAGGTGCATAATCTGCCCAAGATTTTTCTACCCAGTCATTATCGCTAAGACCGTCAGAACACAGCATTAACAAACCATCTTCTTCCACAATAAAGCGCTGAATCGAAGGATGCAGATATTCCCCTTCCCGCGTACCCAGGGCTTGGGTAAGGGCTCCCGCATCCGAACGCAATTGCGCCTCCCAATAGAGACAATTACCTAGGCGGACTTCTCTGGTAGCCACGTCGTCATCGACAGTCAGGCGACAGCAACTATATTCAGTTAGCCAATAGGCGCGACTATCCCCAACATTAACTAAGTAGAGTTCGTGAGAATTATTTAATTGCTCGACATCGGAAGTTTTAACTTGCTGGGGTAACTGGAGAGCCATCACTAGAGTGGTTCCCATACGTTGCCTTAATTCTCGCCCTTGTTCGTTGTTTTGGGCAGCAATTACATTGTTTACTACCCTAACGCTCTCTTCGAGTTGCCTGCTGACGACCTCTGGGGGAGTCAAATCTGGCTGTTGAGCTATTTCTACTAGGAGAGTTTGGATTAATGGTTTGAGGGACTGTACTCCTAGTTGGCTTGCTATTTCTCCGCCTTCGTGGCCGCCTACTCCGTCGCAAACTATTGCTAGGTAAGGAATCTGTGGGTTGCGAGTGGGGGTTTGAATTTGCGGTAAATCTGAATTTTGAGGGTAATAGCTGTCTTCGTTGTGGTCGCGCTGAGGCCCTGTATCGGTGGCTCCAGCTATTTCTAAGTGTAGGGGTAATTGAGCGGCGACTTCGAGCAGTAGCAGGTTGAGCTCTGGCGCGATCGCCTCTACAGTTGCGCCACTACGACGCAAAAGCATACAAATTTCTTCTAGTCCTTGTTGTACTGATGGTTGTGCTGCTTCTACCCAAGGAGTCCAAAGTTCTGCTAAATCCCGCAATGTTGGTTTGAATTTACCTCCGGGAAGCAGTTCCAACAACCGCACTCGCCAACCTTCAACCCGAATATTCTCGGCCGCCAGTAAGCTAGAAGCTACTCCCTCGGCGGATAGTGGAGTCCACAGTTGCAGAATTTGCCACAGCCAATAAACTTGACGAACTGCTGATGTTCCTAGCCAAGCTTCTACAATAGAAGGATGGAGGCGACCGATCGCATCTACTGGTGCATTTTCTAACAACAATACCTCTGGTGCTTCCTCCGATTCTCCCAGTTGACAAAAACCATAAACCTCTGGGACGTGAAGTCTGTGGGGATAGAGGTGGAGGTAAGGAAGGATCGCATCAGGCAGTTGTTCGGGGGCATTAGGGGGTTCTCCCGGTCTGGTATCGAGCCAAACTTGAGGCTCGATCGCAAAGTAGCGATCGCCGATTTCGCTACCCTGTGGTACTTGTTCTGCTTCTGGGCCTACTGCCCACAGATATCTATAGATCAAATGGGTTTGGCAAGCTTCGCACTCCCGGCGACCCAAGGAATTCCGAGGCTGAGGGCAGGCTAAGTTGGGGCAATAAATCCCTTGGGAAGAAAGGCTAATCATGTCAAAAATTTTGTCTAAAAACATTATAAAGTTATTTGCTTGAGAGAGCTAAATTACTGGATGTGAGAATAAACTGATTTTAGCCCCTATTAATTTGTCAAATGTATCCTCTACGTTGAAATTTTAGTTTGAGCCGTGCAGCATTGAGGTAACTGTAATTTAAGTTACTTAATCTCGAATACTTTTTATGAGTGCGATCGCGACAATGAACACCATCAGCTTATTTGCTGGGGTTGCTAATATCTCCACCCCGCAACCGATTTTATCTATATTCTCATCTCCCACTGAGCTCTGGTTGCTGGCGGGAGCCATGCTTTGCTTGGCGGAGCTATTTCTACCCACTGCTTTTGTAGCATTTATGATGGGACTGAGCGCTTTTACCGTAGCTCTTGTGTCTTTAGTTTTACCTAACGTTAATTTGCAGGTGGTACTGTGGATGGCATTCTCGGCAGTTTTTGTACTGGGATCTCGCCGCTTAGTCCCAAAGCGCAACGCCAAAGTGCTTGAAGATGCTAAGGAAGCCGAAACTTTGACAGAAATTCCGGCTGGAGGTGCGGGAAGAGTGATTTATCAGGGTAACTCTTGGCGAGCTCGTTGTGCAGATGATGCTGTCGCGATCGCACCCTCCCAGAATGTGATTGTAGTAGGGCGAGAAGGTACTACCTTGATTGTGATGCCAGAATACCTACTACATTCTTGAATAGGGGTTAGGGGCTAGGGGAAGAAGGGGAAGAAGGGGTTAGGGTTAGGGGAAGAAGGGAAGAAGGGAATAGAATCAGGGGGTTTGATGGAAACCAGAATGTCCTCACTACTTTGGTGGTTACTATATATTTAGGAGAAATTGAAATGGAAGGATTTTTTTTACTGGTATTTCTAGCATTAGGGGGTTCTGCGATCGCGGGTTCCGTTAAAATTGTTAATCAAGGGAATGAAGCCTTAGTCGAAACCTTGGGTAAATATAGCGGCAAAAAATTGGAACCAGGTCTTAATTTTGTCACTCCTTTTATAGATCGCATCGTCTATGAACAAACTATCCGCGAAAAAGTCTTAGATATTCCCCCCCAAGCCTGTATTACCCGCGATAACGTTTCTTTTACAGTAGATGCGGTGGTCTACTGGCGGATTATGGACATGGAAAAAGCCTACTATAAAGTAGAAAATCTTCAGTCAGCAATGGTAAATATGGTGCTGACACAAATTCGCTCGGAAATGGGTCAACTCGATCTAGAACAAACCTTTACGGCCCGTTCTCAAATTAATGAAATTTTACTCCGAGATTTAGACATTGCTACCGATCCTTGGGGAGTGAAAGTAACGCGGGTAGAATTGCGGGATATTGTTCCTTCCCAGACAGTGCAAGAATCAATGGAATTGCAAATGGCGGCCGACAGGCGCAAACGAGCAGCAATTCTGACATCTGAAGGGGAACGGGATTCGGCAATTAATAGCGCTCAAGGTAGAGCAGAAGCTCAAGTTTTGGACGCACAAGCGCGTCAGAAATCGACAATTTTGGAGGCCGAGGCGCAGCAAAAAGCGATCGTTCTCAAAGCTCAGGCGGAACGCCAAAGTCAAGTTCTTAAAGCTCAGGCGACTGCTGAAGCATTGCAAATTATTGGCAAAACTCTGGAAAATGACCCGAATGCTCGCGAAGCACTCCAGTTTTTACTAGCTCAAAACTATTTAGATATGGGCCTAAAAATTGGTAGCAGCGACAGCAGCAAGGTGATGTTTATGGACCCGCGTAGTATACCTGCAACTTTAGAGGGAATGCGCTCGATTGTTGGTAATGAGGTGACAAAAGCTGATTTGAAGCATTTGTCTTAGGATGTAAGAGCTAGCAGGGCTATATCATGTCCGGTTAAATACTTGTCATTGTTCGCTGTGCTC
>NZ_JAQMUA010000303.1:0-7703 GCF_028330895.1 Kamptonema animale CS-326
CGCGTAGTCTCTGCGATTGCTTCGCACAGCGAACAATGATAACTCGCAATTGCAAGTATTTAACCGGACATGATATGACACTGGAAAGTAACTTTGCTAATACCAATTTTCCCAATTTATGCCATAGTACCTAGGTCTTTTTTCCTGATTCCTTGGGCTATGTTTCTTTATCTTGGTTGAGGTTCAAAAGACTTCAGAGTATGAGCTAAAAAGCGTTCTGTGTAATACAAAGCCAGTTGGTTGCTCACACCATTAAAAACGGCATCAAAGGCGTGTTCTGCCCAAGGAATTTCAAGCATGATGGCACGATTGCCAGTGGCGCATAATTGTTCGTAGAGAAAGCGTCCAAACTTGGCTTCAACTATATGGTCGCGACCTGCATAAACCAGGAGAGAAGGGGGAAGGTTGGGTTTAACATAATTGATAGGAGAAGCTTGACGGTAAAGCTCTGTGAGTTCGTCGGGAGTTCCTCCCAGAAAGGCACGCAGAATGGCTCGGACATTTAATGGATCGGGAAAAGGTGGGTCATAATATCCCCGGAGTAGGTTAATTGGGCCGTAATAATTAACTACTGCTCGAATAGGAACTGTAGGGGAATTATAAGCATAAAGTAATGCTAAATGGGCACCTGCTGACCTTCCCATTAAAGCAATTCTGTTAATATCAATTTCCCAGTCATTGGCATGGGTTTGGATATAAGATAAAGCTGTTTCTACGTCTTCTAATTGAGCTGGAAAGCGATATTTAGGAGCGTGGCGGTAATCTATTGCTACTACACAATAACCTTGGGCGGCCATGTAGCGACTAAATTCGCGATCGCTATTGGGACTACCTCTTTGCCAAGCTCCTCCGTAGAGGATAACGATCGCGGGATATTTACCAGTTTGCATCGGTCTATAAAGATTTAGTTTCAGTTGTACCCCGTCGGGGTTGGCAAATACAACGCCGTCAGAAGTGCGAACTTCCCGCAGGGGAATTCCCCGGAAGGCATCTGCTAGGATAAAGGGTTTAGGGCGTAGTTGCGCCTGTTCAACTTGAGGAATGGCTGCTAAATAATCCACCCCTAAAACAGACTGTACTTCAGCCGCTATGCGCGAATTAGCTGCTGGGAACTGAAGCAGGGGGAGTAGACTGAGGATTAGGGCAATCAAGCTACAGACTAGCGAAGTGTTGTAGAGCCAGCCTTGCTGTAGTCTCAAGATAGTTAGTAAGAGAGCGATCGCATTCACAGCCACCAGCCAAGGACTGATTTCTGGTGCTCCCACTGCTAAAGGAAATAGAAATAGTGCCGGTGCTGGTACGATCGTCCAAAGGCTAAGAAATAATCCAACTGCACTCAAAAACAAAGGGATGAAGAGAGAGACTAGAAATGTTGCTAATAAGACTAGCTTTTTGCGGTTATTTTTAGGTCGCACAGATTTTTTCCCAAAGTCTGATTTTCAACCAGCTTAAATTATAGTAATCGCTAAGATAGTTAGGACGTTTTTAATTGCCGAAACTATTGCTTTATATTTTTAGGACTTACGCATGGACTCCCAGAAACCGGGTTTTTGATAGAATCTGTGGGTGAAAACGAAGTATTTTCGTCAAAAAACCCGGTTTCTGTGGTTGGGTGCGTAAAACTGAGTACCCTACGCCTATTAGTCCGCGTAGGCGGACTTTGTTTGTGTAGTCGCGATTTCAATCGCCGGGATATATCTACCCCATTCTTCCCAATACCAACCTAATTACATCAGCAGTTACCCGATCCGTAATTGTCACCACACCAATCTGGGTAGGCAAAATAAACCTTACTTTGCTATCTTGTACCTTCTTATCAGTTTGCAAAGTCTCTAAAATTTCCTCAATATCTAAACCTGATGGCAACTTTATAGGCAAACCTGCCTTTTGAATCAAAGCTAATTGTCGGCGATCGCACTCACTATCCCACATCCCCAACTCCACCGCCAATCCACTCGCCGCTACCATCCCAATCGCCACCCCCTCACCGTGATTTACTACCTTATAACCGGTTACACTTTCTATGGCATGACCAATTGTATGACCGTAATTTAAAATTGCTCTCAATCCCGATTCTTTTTCATCTTTACTTACCACATCAGCCTTAGCTTGGCAAGACTTACTTAAAATTTCTGGTAACAAATCGGCGGGAAAATAACGCATTTGATCTAATCGCTTGCACTTTTCCAATTGTGCAAATAATTCTGCATCCCAAATTACGCCATACTTAATAACTTCCGCCATTCCTGCACGCAATTCTCGCGGTGGTAGAGTCTTCAAAACCTCTGGATCGATTAATACTAATCGCGGTTGATGAAAAGCACCAATTAAATTTTTACCTTGGGGATGATTAACGCCAGTTTTGCCACCAATGGAAGCATCAACCATTGCTAGCAGAGATGTTGGCACTTGCACCACATTTATACCACGCAGCCAAGTTGCGGCCGCAAAACCCGCCATATCGCCAACAACGCCGCCTCCTAAAGCGATAATAGTTGAGGAACGTTCGAGGCGATGTTCCAAAGCTGAATTGTAAATTCTTTGCAGACCAGTTAAAGTTTTATATTGTTCGCCTACGGGTAGGATATGGCTGGCGACTTCAAAGCCGGCTTTTTGTAAAGATGCGATCGCCTTTTCCCCATAGTGGCGAAATATCATCTGGTTAGAGACGACTAAGACTTTTTTGCCTAAATTTAGAGCTCCTATCTGCGTGCCGAGTTCGTCTAAACCGCCAGATGCGATCGTAATATCGTAAGATTGCGGCCCTAAATCAACACGAATAACTGACTGCATGGTAAAAACCTAAATCTTAATATCCCCTTTCGGATGTATTGTAGCGCACACCATGTTTCAATAGTTGTTATTGATTTTTATGGAGCAATGTAAATGACTATCAGTGGAGCCATAGCTTATTTTGTGATGTTCGGCGGTATGCTGGGTGTTGCCACCGTACTTTTGTTTGGTTTGCGTGCTATCAAGCTAATTTAATAAATACTCCAGGCGAATAGAATTCGCGGCTACACAAACGAAGTCCGCCTACGCGGACTATACAAATGCAACCCGCGTAGGCGGGTTAAGTCTCGTGTAGACGGGGTTTCTAACCGCTACCTTATCTTTCTTGGCGAATAGAATTCGCGGCTACACAAACGAAGTCCGCCTGCGCGGACTATAGAATTTTAACCCGCGTAGGCGGGTTTTGTCTGTGTAGATGCGGTTTCTAACCGCCACCTTTCTTTCTTTCAACTTACGCGATCTTACGCGATCGCGCGTTCTTTTTCCTCAACAGGTGCAACTGTTTGCTGCTGTACCTGTTGCTTTTCATTAGCCAGATACTCAACCAATTGAGCCTCAATTTCATCCCGCACAATTTGGCGGTATTCTAAGAAGTGTTCGTTATGAGCGCAAACAGTCAAATAATGCTCCCACACAGCCGGATTGCGTTTAATAATGCTGAATAAATGATGCCAGAACATCCAGCGAGTATTACGCTTAATCCCTTGTCGCCAAATGACGATACCAAGAGCTCGTAAGTCAATTAAATCAGGCATTTTAAACGGCTTTTTCACTTTCGGCGCACCTAGCATTAAGAAGTGGCGATAAGTGCGATCCAAATACTTCTTAGGATCGTAAACATCACAAAATGCCTCGACATATTCCCGCGCAATATCTTCTAAAGGCCGCGTGGGAATAAAATTCATTAAAGTTGTCTGATTCAAGTTACCAGCTTTACCGCGCAACCGTCCTTCTTTTTCTAGCCTGTGCCACAAAGCCGTATGAGGCAAAGCTTGCAACATTCCAAAAGTTGTGCTAGGAATTGCCGCTGCTTCCGCAAAGCGCACAATTCGCGAACCGGCCCCCGGTTTTTCGCCGTCGAAGCCGATAATAAATCCAGCCATTACGCGCAAGCCAGATTTAGTAATTGCCTCCATTGATTCCACCAAAGAATTCCGGGTATTTTGGAATTTCTTAGTCATTTGCAAGCTTTCTTCGTCCGGGGTTTCAACTCCCACAAATACAGCATTAAAGTTACACTCTACCATCAAGTCCATTAGTTCTTGGTCTTGGGCTAAGTCAATGGATGCTTCGGTGTTGAAAACAAAAGGATATTGACGTTCTTCTTGCCAAACTTTTAACTCTTTTAACAGCAGTTTGACATTACGTTTATTGCCGATGAAATTGTCATCTACCATGAAAACGCCACGCCGCCAACCCAATTGATAGAGACATTCTAATTCTGCTATTAATTGTTCTGGCTCTTTCGTGCGGGGTTTGCGACCGTAGAGTACGATAATATCGCAGAATTCGCACTGGAAGGGGCAACCCCGCGAAAACTGGATAGACATTGAATCGTAGGCGTTTAGTTCCAGTAAGTCGAAACGGGGGACGGGGGTGGTAGTAACGTCGGGTTTTACGCCATCGGATCGGTACATTCCGCTGGTTTCGCCTCGCGCGATCGCCTCTACAAACATCGGTAAAGTGATTTCGCCTTCATCTAAAATCAGGTAATCTACCCCTGCTGCTTGGGGTTCCTCTGGTAGGGAAGTTGGGTATGGCCCCCCACAGGCGACTAATTTGCCACGCCGCTTAGCTTCGCGAATTTGAGCCAGCAAGTCCTCTTTTTGGACGATCATCGCGGAACAAATGACGAGTTCGGCCCATTGCCATTCCTCTTCTGTTATCGCTCTAATGTTGCGATCGACTAACTTGAATTCCCATTCTTGGGGAAGGATGGCCGCGACTGTGACTAAACCCAGAGGGGGTAGCAATACCTTACGGTTGACGAGTTCTAGGATTTTTTCGTAAGACCAAAAGGTTTTGGGAAATTCGGGATAAACCAGTAAAACTCGCATGATTAAACTCCTCACACTGGGATTTATTAAGTAGAAGGAAGAAGGAAGAAGGAAGAAGGAAGAAGGAAGAATGCTTATACAGTCGGCTTTTTAGTCATCTGTATTTTACGTTAAATTAGGTGGATTTACTTAGCAGGATTTAGAAGGCTGACTTAAGGTTAGCGCGATCTGGTTTTCTTGAGTAACTATAATATGGCGGGAATATGGCGGGATTTGGATTTTATATGTCTTTTGGGGTTTGAGTGCAGGGGAAAGACATCAAAGTTTTGCGATCGCTAACATTGAAAGTCTATACCATTACCCGTAGGGTGGGCGCGGCGATCGCCCAATCCGACTAGAAAAAATATCCTCAAGTCGTAACGCCCACACTACAAGGATTTAGTCTAACTTGCAACCCCCCTTTTAATAGCCTTTGGGCGATTGACTGCGTAAGTCCTAACTATTCTAGCTATTCCTGAATAGCTGCTTCTGCTGAAGTTGCTGCTTTGTATTCGATTAACTTGCTGGGTCGTCGCCATAATCTACCTAAGTGAAACTGGATCTGACCCTGTAGTTGCGGAAATTTCCCTAAACTGCAAAATATTGCATACAGGGCCGCTGCCTTTTTTCCTAAACTACGCTGCTGCGTATAAGTATAAATCCGATAGGTCAATAACGGGTAAGCGCTCAATAGCAACAAACTCCAACCATGAGTTAGCCAGATCCCAGCCAATGCTATTACTGGCAAAATCAACCCCCAAAACCAAATACTACGGCTTTCTTTCACCCAGTGACGTTCGGGCTCCTTTCCGTGTAACCAGGCTCCCTCAGCGTAGGCGTAGCCAGCTCTCTGAGAACGTTTCCACCATTGCCGGAAAGTGGTAATTTGCGCGTCGTGGAGGGTCATTTCTGCGTCTAACCGGAGGATTTTCCAACCTTTTTGGCGCGATCGCAAACACAGTTCCGGTTCTTCCCCTGCAATTAAAGCGGGATTGAACCCCCCTACTGCTTGGAAGGCTTGAACCCGCATCAAAGCGTCACCACCGCAGGCTTTAGCTTCGCCAACGGGTGTATCCCATTCGATGTCGCACAATTGATTATAGATGGATGCTTCCGGGAAACGTTCGCGTCTGCGGCCACAGGCGATCGCGACATCTGGTTGAGCTAGGAGTTCTTGATAGGCGCGATCAATCCATCCTGGCACTAACTCGCAGTCGCCGTCAATAAATTGGACAAATTCGACTTGGGGACATACTTGTAGCAGATGTGCAAACCCTGCATTCCGCGCGCGCGCAGCGGTGAAAGGTGCAGACAAATCGAGTTCAACTACATCCGCAGATAGCGATCGCGCTAAATCTACACTCCCATCTGTCGAGCCCGAATCAACATAGACTGCGATCGCCACATTACCTTGAGCCGATAGTAAACATCTACGGAGGCGATCGCCTTCATTGCGTCCAATTACAACTAATCCTACTAAATTCAAACTGCACCTCTTAAATTTAATGCCAGGATTGAAAAATAATTTTACTGCCTCAAGTCATGACAATCTATTCACTAGCTTCGCAATGACATTATGACAAATTTTTACCACGCCGCAAGCAGGAAGCAATCGCAAGGGTTTGAGATTAGTTTCCTTCGTATCACAACTCCTCGCAATGACATAATTTATTTTTGTCCCGCTAATTAATTGCACTGTAGAGATTATTTTATAAAATCAATAACCCAGAGATATAATTTATCCTATGGAGCATTTTAATTTAGATGGCATCACCCAAGGCCTATCAACTTAACCTGAAAATCGCCAGGGGTTAAAACCCCTGTCTAATAAAATAAGTCCTCTGAAGAGGACTAAAGAACTCATTAGTCCTCTTTAGAGGACTTGATCTTTGAGGCAGGGGTTTTAACCCCTGTCGGACTCTAACGTTTAACGTTAAGTTGACACCAATACTTCCTTCCCTCTTCCTTCTTCTTCCTTCCCTCTTCCTTCCTCCTTCTTCCTTCCTCCTTCCTCCTTCTTCCTTCTTCCTTCTTCCTTCTTCCTTCCTCCCATGCCTCCAAACCACCTCAAACGCAAACTCAAACAAGGCGAAATAGTCCTTGGCCCATTTATGAATTGCGCCTATCCCGCCTTCATCGAAATCTGCGGCCATGCAGGATTTGACTTCGCCATAATTGACATGGAACACGGCCCCATCAACCCACTCGTCGCTGAAGACCTCTGCCGTGCAGCAGACTGTGCAGGAATCGCCCCTATCGTCCGCGTTCGCAAAAACGACGGGCCCCAAATTCAACGCGCCCTCGACATTGGTAGTGCCGGTGTCCAAGTTCCGCAAATCGAAACCAAACTCAACGCAGAAACTGCTGTCCAAAACGCCAAATATAGCCCCCTCGGTACGCGGGGTCTTTCCTTCGCCACGCGGGCCGGACTTTACACCGCCGCAGGTACAGGTATAACCGATGAACTTAATAAAGAATCCCTAGTCGTAATTCACATTGAAGGCAAACGCGGCATCGATAACCTCAAAGAAATCGTCAACGTTCCCAATCTTGACGTGATTTTTCTCGGCCCTTATGACATTTCCCAATCTCTCGGCATTCCCGGCCAAGTCCGCGACTCCCGCGTGATTGACTTAATGGAAGCAGCAGTAAAAACCATTCGCAACGCAGGCCTTGCTGCTGGCACTTTTGCCGATAATTCTGAAACTGCCAAACAGTGGATTGATACCGGAGTTCAGTACATCGGCCTCAGCGTAGACGTAGCAATCTTCCTGCGGGCTTGTCAGTCTTTGGTTAAAGCTGTACGGAATTTCTAAGTAGGTAAAAATAAATAAAGACTTAGAACTTACGCAAAACCATCAGTAACGCCGCCCA
>NZ_JAQMUA010000304.1:0-9345 GCF_028330895.1 Kamptonema animale CS-326
ACTCAGAAGGCAGAAGGCAGAGGGAGATGGGGGAGGTGGGGGAGTAACTTAATCAATTAAAAATGCCAAATTAAAAATTGTGAGATTTAATTTTTAATTTTTAATTTTTAACTTTTAATTAATCGGAGGGGGGGATGGAAAAATTTACTTGACTCTTCAAACTAATCTACGGCGTTGGCATAGCTGGCCGGTAGGGGAAGGTGCATTACCAGAAACAAAGCAATTTCTTCTCAAAAATTAAACTTCCCAAAGGTGAGCGATCGCTTAGCAGCGGTAACAGAATTTAGAATAACCGCTAATACAGTTAGGATCTTTTTAATTCCTGAAACTATTGCTTTTATTTTATTTTTCTTCTGCTCTTCAAGATCGCTAAATTTTTCTGCCTTCTACTCTAGCATTGGTGGTTAATCGTTAGCGTTTAAGTGTATTGGTAACTATGGGTTAGCAGACGGTTAGCTGCTAACAAGTAACTACTAACAAGTAACCACTAACGATTAACAACCAACCACTGCTTAAATGATCGTCCCATCTGAAATGATGGCATTTTTGAGGACTACGACAATGCCGCTGCGGATATAGAATCCTTGGTCTTCGCGTTCGGCTTCTTCCACTCTATCTTTATTGATAATTTGGACGTGGCGACCGATGCGGGCATTTTTGTCGATGATAGCGCGGCGAATCCTGGTATTTGCACCGATGCCAACGGGGACAGCACCTTTTTCGGAACCTGACTGCCTTTCGGCGAAGGGTTCGTAGAAGTCGGAACCCATAATCAGGGAATCTTCGATGTTACAACCTGCTTCTATCCGCGATCGCACCCCTAATACTGAATGGTCGATGCGACATTCTTTGAGGATGCAACCTTCAGCAATAATTGATTCGGTTACTTGGCAGTCTAATAGTTTCGATGGGGGTAAGTAACGCTGACGAGTATAAATTGGGGCTTGTTCGTCGTAGAAACTAAAAGGTGGATGAGGCTGTTTTGTGAGAGCTAAGTTAGAATCATAGAAAGCCTCAATTGTTCCAATATCTTCCCAATATCCGTCAAATAAGTAGGCTTGAACGTTGTAGTCTTTGGCAGAGTTGGGAATAATTTCTTTGCCAAAATCAGTCTGTTCTGGGGATTCTTTCAGCAATTTCATCAAAACGTCTTTGTTGAAGACGTAAATCCCCATTGAGGCAATGTAAGGGCTTTCTTTAGCTTGTTCTGCCGTCAATCCCAGTTTAGTGGTATCGACCTGCATTTCTTTGAGGGCTTCGCCTTTGGGTTTTTCACTGAAGGAGATAATTCGACCGTTTTCATCGGTTTTCATCAAGCCAAAGTCGGAGGCGCGTTTGTCATCCATCGGTAAGACGGAGAGGGTGATATCGGCTTTGGTATCGAGGTGGCGTTGGACAAATTCTCGATAGTCCATGCGATAGAGGTGATCGCCTGAGAGAATCAGGTATTGATCAACGTCCCATTCTTCAAACAGCCAGCTATACTGACGGACTGCATCGGCTGTACCCTGAAACCAGTTGGGGTTTTCCTGGGTTTGTTGGGCCGCGAGCACTTCCACAAAGCCATCGCTGAAGCCGGCGAAGTTGTAGGCGCGGGAGATGTGGCGGTTGAGGGATGCTGAGTTGAATTGGGTGAGGACGTATATTTTGAGTATTTCTGAGTTAATACAGTTGCTTACGGGGATGTCGATCAGGCGGTATTTGCCTGCGAGGGGGACGGCGGGTTTGGCCCGCAGTTTGGTAAGCGGGTAAAGGCGGGTACCTACGCCGCCGCCAAGGATGATGGCTAAGACTTTTTTCACAAAATTTCCTCCTGACTGCCGGTGAGCTCTCATTGTCCAGTGTCGGATGGTGAGGGATCGTTGACAAGGGGGGGAGGGGAATAGGGGAGGGGTAGGATGCTGGCCGTTAGGTAGAATTCCTCAGTGGAATATAACAACTTGGGGATGCTGATTTTAGTATCGCTTTTGAGGGTAGGAGGGAGTGCGATCGCTATGAGGAGGTGAGGTGAGCGATCGTACTTCCTCCAATCCTTTCTATAATTCAAGTAAAGTTTTCATACTTTCCGGAATTTTAATTAGGCATTATGTATACTAATTAGTATATGAGGCTAAATAAACACAACATCACTATTATGAAATACAAGCTAACATCTCTTACACTAGACAAATCCTTAATGGAACAAGAAGCATTATGGGATTTTCTGAACTTGCAAAACAAGGATTCAGCTCCAACAATTAAGCTGCGTGATTTAATAGAGCTGACCAAGGCACTTATAATAAACGAGCTAGTTTCTTGCGGTCATTTAGAGGAAGAGCTGATAGAGTTTCAACTACAATATCAAATTTCATCAGAAGAAAGCCAGAAACCAGAAATAGGTTCAGTAAAGTGGAGTTATTTACCTGAATCTGAACAGGCAACAAAGAGTAAACATGAGGTCTTTGAAGAGCAACCAAAAGTTAATCTTGTTGAAAATTCATCGGAAGTTCACGAACGCATAGGAAAACTTACTGAACGACTTGGTGAGTTAATGGCAGCTTCAGATGAAGGCACGCTCACTTCCACCCGTGTCAAGTTCAAAACACTGGGAAGTTCTGGCAAGAAGATCGATTGTTGGCGAGAAAATGGGTCGGATAAATGTTATGAGGCTTATATTTATTATAATAATCAAAATGTAGTATTTCATAGTTGGCATAGAGTAAACGGTCAAAGGATTTCCTGCGTGTGCGATGACCCTAACCCTAATAGCCCTATCCCATAATTTCTAATAATATCTTGCCCATTATTTAATATTAGCGATCGTCTCGTTGATATCTGGAAGTAGGTCTGGTTTATTTTTTGCAAGGGAATGCAATTCGTCGATAAGTTCATCCTTTGCGGTCTTGTTTGCACTTAAGTGACGCATAATATCGCGATAAGTTTTTATGGCTGCTTCTATGTGTTTAGCTTGCAGTTGAGCTAATCCCAGTGTCTTAAGGGTCTCAAGATCGCATTGTACTTGCTGGCAAACTAAGTCTAAATCTTTAACTGCTTCTGTAGCGTTGCCTTGCTCTAGGTAGACAGTTGCCCGATTTACACGATCGCTTGGCTTGAATTTTGACTCAGATTGAGGTGCAGACTCAATTACTTTGGTATAAACATTCTGTGCTTCAGTCAGGTTCCCCATCCGGTAATAGAGCAAAGCTTGTTTACGGAGAGCTTCATAAAATGTGTTGTTCCAATCAAATGCAGCTCGATATGCTCCTAAAGCTTTTTCACAATTCTCTCTATTAGAGCACTGCCAATCTGTATAGGGAGAATATAAATTTCCTAATAAGACGTAAGCACCAGACACTACCTCAGTAGTCCTTTTATTTTTGTCTAACTCCAGCTTCATCGATTCAACTTCTAGCGCTTGCTCAATAATTTCAGGTGCTTCCTGAAAGCGTCCTTCTTTATTATAGATTTTGCTCAAGTTGCAAGCAGTCATTAAAAATACAAGACTCGGCCAATTTTTTGTGTGTATATCAAAATCAAAAGAGTTAGCTGCGGACAATTCCAGCTTAGTAAAAGTTCTACTATTTTGATTCACTGCTGTGACTGAGACTTCCAAAGTAGCTCCGCCCTGACGCCCCCAAATGATTAACGCTGCTCCTAACTTTTCCCCCAATCTGTCAGCTTCTTGAAGGCGAGGTACACTTTCACTGACGCGACAAATCACGGCATGAGGTATTGTTTCTTTTTTCAAGTGCTCTATAATTTTGTCTTCAATTCGTGAACTAATGGTTGAGTTTCCTTCTGAATTGTGAAACTTAGCAACGGCGATCGCTAGTTTTCCCTCTTTGCGAGCAAGGTTAAAGCATATTGACTGTTCTATGCTGTCGCGGATTTGGGGTACGAAAAAGGTGGTTGTACCTAGCAAAAAAATAAATCCCAAGCTAGTCATCACTTTTGGATATTGCCAGATTCCAGAAACTTTTTCTTTCGTAGATTCAACTGATACAGGGTTCGATTTCTTGAAGACTCCCCAAGGTTTCTTCAGTTCCTCGTTAAGAGTGAAAACATTTTGAATAATAGTGTTATTATCCCCGTGAATTTGATTGGAGTCGCGGCCAGCACTGGCTCCTTGTATAGTACCCTCATTGGAGGAACCAGTGCTTAGCTCTTGACATACACCTATTTCCTGTGGCAACTGCTGATCGTCTAAATTAGGCGAGGGTGATGGCTGAACCATGAGATTGACAGATCCCTAAAAATAGCGTTAATGACTTATGAATCAGCAAAAACAAAATGCAAGCACCCTGAAATTATTAGTAGATTTAGACACTTCCCAGGAAAAAGCTAGCTGCTACCCCTATCCAAGGTGCTAACTTAACAAAAATAGGGGTGAAAGTCTTCCAAAGTCCCTGAGTTGCTTCAACCGTTTCACTGGTAGTTTTGATACTCTCCGCTACTTTCTTGAGGTTTGTCTTGATAGAGTCTTTATCAGGGTTTACTTCCTTAGCTTCATCTTTGACAACAGCAAGGAGATTGTTGGCTTTCTTCTTCTTCTCATCTGGCAAATCCGCTGTTTGCAGCAATGCTTCAATTTGTTCTAGTAGTGCGATCGCCTCATCTTGAGTAATCTCTTTCTCTGCTGGAGCAACTTGATTAGTTTGCTGAATTTCGTTACCATCACCCGCAAGCACATTCGCATTGCCTCCTGCCACTCCTGCTTGCATCGCCCCTGTATTGCTGCCACCTTTAATGCTTTGACTAACTCCACCTGTATTCGATGACATAGTACGTACCTAACTTTATGTAAAGGTTTGAGTGAAAATTGTTATACACTAGCACATTGTGATAATCCTTAGCCCTATGCTGTTTTGCCGAACAGCCTGCATATAGTCTCCAATTCAAAAAAATTGTAACTTCCAATACAAAAAAACTGCTATAAGTTCTGAGCCTACCTTTAGCAGTACCGATTTCCACTAACTCTTAGATCTATCAGTACCCGCTAAAATTATAGCCTCAGCCATAGAAGGTTAGCAAGGCTAATATGCAAATTTAAACGCCAGAATCGGTTAAACCGCCGATTGAGTGCAGTAGAAGCGATCGCTCACTGGCTAGAAGTGCGATCGCTTTTAACAGCTAATCAAAGGCTGTGCTGACTTGAGTTAGTGACAGAGGAGCGATCGCAGATGGTCTTGAAAAGCAGATGCGATCGCGACTCAATTAACGGACAAACCTTTTGCCAAATGTAGTTCAGTTTTTCTCTACAGCCCTGTAATAAACTCTCTCAAGTCATTAGCACGGTTCACCCAACCCTGCAAAAAGACATCCTGGGAAGGGTTTTCCTTAACTCTATTGTGATGGTAAGCAATTCTTCCATTGATAATACTCAAAGCTGTTTCTTTGTTATTCTTAGCTCCCATTCCACTTTCAGTTTGCGGCCCAAAAATTCCATCAACACCAACTCCTAATGCTTCCTGTAAAAATTGGACAGCACCCCTTACTCCAAAAAGAACAGCAGTATCAAAATGCACTATAGCTAGAGGCAATATCATTGAATCAGCCTGAGATGGTTTCCAATACATCTCGGAGTAGATTTCCATCACTTCTGCCTCTTCAATAAACTTCACCTCCTTGGTAGGGAGTCCTTTGGCGATTCTGTAAGTGTCATAGTTTCTTTGGGTAATTCCTTTGTTCGTAGGCCCGCCCAAATCGAGTGGATGATCGACATAGCCTCCTTCCCATATCAAGGTGAATTGAAGGGCAAAGGCAAGTTTTTTTGGCAAAGAACCGGGCGCATCGCTTGGAAAAGAAGGTACATTAGGCGTACCCCGGCGATCCATAAGTTTTTGGAAAAATGCCGGCCCAAATAAGCCAGTATTCATATTGTTTAGGAACACTGAATCGCAAAAACGAGTTAGCGCATTCTTAGTAACATTTGCAAAAATTCCATCTACATCAGACAATTGCAGCAAGCCGAGAGCATTAAGCCGGCGTTGGATTTCCCGAACTAATTCCTTATCAGCAGTGAGTTCGTCCAACTTAATAACGAGCTTCTTGTTCAAGATTTCCCCAAGTTTTGATACATCCTCTTTTACTCCTAATATCTTCCAGGTATTAGGGCCGACAATGCCATCCACACTTAAGCCTTTTTGCTCTTGAAACTTTTTGACTGCAAGCTCAGTAGCCGCATCAAAAATACCATTTACTTCAATACTAATGCCGACATTTACCAATGTTGCAACTAATGCTTCTTGAATTTTGTTCACATTTATGCCTGTCATCGGAGGCTGGGTTAACCGTAGTATTTGGTCTTCAATCCCCATCCCAATTCCTGACATCCCTCGCCTATTTAAAAAGCCTTCTGCGGGTGAATCGGCCAGCCGACGCTCGGTTTCTTGGCCGTAATCGCCGTCTTCATCAATAATATCGTTGGGGTTATTTTGGTTCCAAAGTCGTTGAAAAGCCAGGACATTAATCTCAGCAAGATCGATGGTTCCTCGTCCAACAAAGTCAAAATGCGCGGGGTCGCGATCGCCTATCCACTGCCAGCCGCGATCTTCAAGAAAAGGCTTCCAGCCGAGATGATCTTCAATATCTAATGCTAAGCCGCTCTGGTGATTGCTGAAAGGGGGACGGGCGGCGGCGGTAATACCGCAACGACCTTCTTGAAACTGCTTGAATAGAAGAAATTGCTGGGCAATTGTTCGATAAGCTGAGAATACTCCGAGTTTTTTGCCGCGATCGCTAATAGCACGCTGAAGTGCTTCTTTTGCTGCTGGCTGAAGGTAAAACCAGACACCTTCTCCTAAAGCTTCTACATTTAAATCTTCAAAACTGACTAAAGCATTGGAACCCATGCTTTTGACGATCTGCCGATCGAGTTCTCGAATTGCAGAGGTTCCGCAACCTGTAATATTTCTCACTATTACCATAAATCATTCCTCACTTTGTTCCCAATTAATACCGAAAGTTTGCTATTAACCCGGATCGAGTTCTTAGTTTTTGTGCAAATTACTAGCTAAGATTTGTAACGACGCTGGGAACGTGGTTGACGTGAGAAGTGGGTAAGCCTTCAATAAAAATGTAACTTGGAAGACAAAAGCTTATACAAACCTAAACTTACCTTCGCCAGTAAGCCTTTCTACCAAAGGTTAGATTCAAAAGCAGCCACGACAAATGTAACCTAGTCATGGACGCTCAACCATACTACCATGCAAATTCAAACGCCAGACTGGGTAAAACACGCCGTATTCTACCAAATATTCCCCGATCGCTTCGCCAAAAGCAAACAACCCCGCAAACGCCTCTTGCAAAACTTCCTCTGGGAAGAATGGCACGAAATTCCCACCCTCCAAGGTTACAAAGGTGGTGATTTATGGGGTGTAATGGAACAGTTAGATTATCTACAAGACTTAGGCATCAACGCCATCTACTTCACCCCCATTTTTCAATCTGCTAGCAACCATCGCTACCACACCCACGACTATTACCAAGTCGATCCCATGTTAGGTGGAAATCCTGCTTTTAAAGAACTCTTAGATGCTGCCCATGAACGTAACATTAAAGTTGTTCTTGATGGCGTATTTAACCACGCCAGTCGCGGGTTTTTCTTCTTCCATGACATCCTCGAAAATGGCCCTTATTCTCCCTGGTTAAATTGGTTCAAAATAGAAGGTTGGCCTCTATCTCCCTACAATGGTGAATTCCCTGCTAACTATGCTGGTTGGGATGGAAATCGTGCATTGCCAGTCTTTAATCATGATAACCTGGAAGTGCGAGAATATATCATGGAAATTGCCGAATATTGGATTGAATTCGGCATTGATGGCTGGCGTTTAGATGTTCCTTTTGAAATTAAAACGCCGGGATTTTGGCAGGAATTTCGAGAGCGAGTAAAAGCGATCAATCCCGAAGCTTATATCGTGGGTGAAGTCTGGCTAGATGCACGAGAATGGCTAGATGGCACTCAATTTGATGGCGTAATGAATTATCTTTTTGCTGGGCCAACTATTGCTTTTACAGCAGGCGATCGCGTTGACATTCAGCAAGTACAAGACCGATCTTATCATCCCTACCCCCCATTATTTGCCAAAGAGTACGGCGAAAAAATCCAATATTTGTTAGAACTCTACCCTTGGGAAATACAGCTTACTCAGCTAAACTTACTGGCAAGTCACGATACAGCACGCCTGCTTTCTATTGCTGGAGGCGATCAAGCTAGCGTCGAACTTGCGACTTTGCTACTGTTAACATTTCCCGGTGCTCCTAGCATATATTATGGCGATGAAGTTGGCTTGCCTGGTCGTTTAGATCCAGATTCTCGCCGAGGTTTTCCTATGGAAAAACAGTGGGAAATTGATGTGTTAAATTACCACAAGTATTTAATAGCTTTGCGCCAAAAATATCCGGCTCTCCGTACAGGATTATATCATGCTCTATTCGCTGAAGGAACAGCTTATGTTTTCGCTCGAATTTTAGATGGAGAGGAATTGATTGTGGCAGTTAATGTCGGAACTGAACCAGTTAATGTTAGTTTTGATACACCTAATCTTACATCTCATCCCGATAAGATTATATACGGCAGAGGCGAGGTTTTGTGGAACCTCGAAGGGGAAACTAATCAACTAGAATTAACCATACCCCCTCGGACTGGCTTAATACTTAGTGAAGAAGGGGCTAGGGGCTAGGATGCTCAGGGCTAGGGGAATGAAGGGGCTACGATGCTCCGATGCTCCGATTGATCGGGGAAGAAGGGAATAGCATTGAAGGTTTCAACTAACAGATTGGGTGGGTATTACCCACCCTGATTGCTATTAATTAACCAACGCTGGTATTAACACTGCGTCAATGATGTGGAGCGTGCCGTTGTCGGCAAGAATATCGGCCTTGAGGATTTTAGCATGATTGACTTTAATACCATCAGAAGTATCAATCCCAACTACTGAACCTTCCACTGTCTCAGCGGAAGTGAGTTCAAGAAAATTATCAGTTCTGACATCACCAAATATGATATGATAGCTCAGAATTTGTTTGAGTTTAGGAATATTTTCCATCCAAGAAGCGATAGTATTAGGTGGAATCTTAGCAAAAGCCTCGTCAGTTGGTGCGAGAACAGTATAATATCCTGACCCCTGCAAAAGCTCTAACAAACCAGCCGCTTCAATTACAGTCAGCAATGTTTTAAAACATCCTGCATGGGTGACAGTTTCGACGATATCAGTCATGATCTTTTCCCTTTGATAAATTTCAGCAAATGAATCTAGTAAGTGGAAGAAAGAATGAAGAACTATTTAGTTCGAGTTCTCTAAAATAGGACTTACGCAAAACTAGCAGTAACGCCGCCTTCTAGGCGGTAAGAATACCGCCTAGAAG
>NZ_JAQMUA010000305.1:0-7746 GCF_028330895.1 Kamptonema animale CS-326
CCCCTGCCCCTCTGCCCCCCCGCCCCTCTGCTCCCTCTCTCCCCCGTTCCCCATCCTTAAGATTTCAGCGCTTTTGGGCATTTTGCATCTGTTTATCGCTGTTTTTTACCTTCACTTCTAATCCCAATCGGACTTTTTCTTTTATTTTGCCAGATGCGATCGATCCCTTGGTATACGTCTCTTTGACTCGCCAATGGCAGCACGTCAGTCAAATGCGATCGCTCTTAAATCGGATTCCATCAGATGCCAGCGTAGCTGCGACTAATTATATCGTGCCGCATTTGTCTAGCCGCCGGGAAATTCTCAGGCTTCCGATGTTGGAATTGCGAAATGATGCGCGAGAATTGGTCAAGATGGAATATTTAATTGCTGACCTTTGGCATTTGCAGCAGTATCAAGTAGCGTTTAAACGGGAAAGAGGACAATTGCGTGCGATCGCGCCTATAATCGAGCAGCTTTCTAGTTCTGGAGAGTATGGAATTGTTGGCTTTCAAGATGGGGTAATTTTAATGCAAAAAGGTGCTGTTTCTGAACCTAATTCTGTAACTGAATGGAAAGCTTTTCGTGAACAAATAGAACCCATCTTAAAATGATCCGTTAGGGGCTAGGGGCTACGATGCTCAGGGCTAGGGGAAGAAGGGGAAGGCAGATAGTTCAGCGATTGAAATCGCTACTACACAAACGAAGTCCGCCTACGCGGACTTAAAGAATAAAGGGGGTATTTAAGGTAGATTTAGTATTATATCCAAATTACACTAAAATGGAATGAGTACAGTTAGCAATTAACTCTTTTTACAGTTGTCGCAATGACCACAATGCAGAGATTTAGCTACTTCTTCAAAGCCAAAAGCTTGTAACAAAAATTGCCATCGACACTGACGAGTTGTAAGATACTGAGACATTTGTTGTGCTGCTGTCCGATTGAGTTGTTCGCCAGAGAGCGATCGCGCCGATTTATTGATACTGTAGTTGAAGGGATCTCGCCAATTAAGCTGACCTGAACTGTGCAAAACTGATAAAGCGATCGCACCTTCTGGAAATTGCTTTGAAATTGCTTCAACGTCCCCTTGTAATGGCAGTTTTTTGGCTAATTGTTGAGCTGTCTGATATTGCGATCGCAATTTATCTTCAAAAAATTCTCGCCGCTGCTTATCTTCGGGATATAACCAACCTGTGGGCTCGCTTATTAATGTTAATGCTTCCGCTGGTTTACCATCACGCCCCGCCCGTCCGACTTCTTGAATATACTCTGATAATAGCAGTGGCGCTTGAAAATGTACAACCCATCTAACATTAGATTTATTAATCCCCATCCCAAATGCTGACGTGCAGACAACAAATTGGATATCTCCATTTAACCAAGCTTTTTCTATTTCCCTTCGTTCTTCTGCACTCAATCCAGCATGGTATGCTGCTGTTATATAGCCTTCATCTTCTAGCCACGCTGCTAAACTTTCGCTATCTTTCCTAGTCCGAACATAGATTAACCCAGCTTGTTTTTTTCTAGCGTTAATAAACTTTAATAACTGTTGTCGCCTTCCTCTAGGTGTCCAAACTATTTGAACTCGTAAGTTCAGATTTTCGCGATAGGGATTGAGCAGAAATTTGTCTGGTTTTTGTAGTTGTAAAACCTTCTGAATTGTCTGCTGAGTTTGGGGATCGGCCGTCGCAGTAAAAGCTGCAACTGCAATTTTACTCCCCGCTGGCTTAGATTTTAGTAAGGTAGAGCGAACAGTTCCCAAACGCTGATAAGCTGGTCTGAAAGTTTCACCCCATTGCACTAAACAATGAGCTTCATCTAATATTAAACCATTAATTTGAATCTGCGGCTGGCTGATACTTTCCCAGATGGCTTTACTGAGTAATGTCTCTGGGGATAAATACAGCAATCTTAACTGATTCTGCTGTATTTGTTGCAATGCTTTCTGGCGCTGCTGTGCAGGTAATTGACTGTGAATTAATCCAGCGGGGAGAGAGCGATCGCGCAATTCTTGTACTTGATTTTCCATCAATGCCACCAGCGGCGATATTACTAATGTTAAACCAGTTTGTAACAAGGCTGGCAGTTGAAAACAGATCGATTTACCACCACCTGTAGGCATGATAATTAGGGCATCTTTTCCTGATAGTAGGCTGTGGATGATTTCACCTTGAGGGGTTCTGAAATCTTCGTAGCCCCAGATATTTTGGAAGGCAGCGCGAGCCTGATTTAAAGATACTTCTTCTGGGTAATCTTGCACTTTTGCTTCAAAAATATTGTTAATTATATAATAAACTAAAACTTAGCTATTTCCAACTGTCAGAAAACAGCAATTTACCGCCATTCCCCCTGAAGCGTAAAAGCCGCCCAATAATAAGGAGAACGCCACTTTTCTTGCTTCAACATTTCCAATTGCGCCGCCCTTAATGCCGCCGCTGGTGTTAACCCTTTTTGCAGCATTCCTTGATAGAAACTCGACATTAATATAGCCGTTCCTTCATCGTCTACACTCCACAAACTCACTACCACTCGCTGAGCCCCTGCATACATAAATCCCCGTGTCAATCCTACCATGCCCTCGCCTTGAATGTTCTGCCCTAATCCGGTTTGACAGGCGCTTAAAACTACTAAATCTGCTGATAACTTCAGATTGAAAATATCAGTAAGTCTCAGGAATCCGTTTAAGGGATTGCCCTTTTCATCTACCAGTGACAAGATGATTCCCGATAGTTCCGGGTTAGTGCTATTCGCTAAACCATGAGTGGCAAAATGAATGATTTTATATTGGCTTAGGTTCTGACTGGTTGCTGTGGCGCGGCTGGCTGCAAAATCCAAAGATTCGGTGCGAGAATTAGCTGGTACTAACGCTTGAATGATTTGAGCTTCTTGGCGAGTGAATTTTAAACGGCTCAACTGTATGTTATTGTTGCGGCTAGAGCGGCTTAAACCGAGATTTACTGATTCTATTGCTTGGGGATTGGCGCTATTAGACTGGGTTCTGACTCGTTCATCGTCAGCGCTAAAAACTGGATCGGCAAGCATTGCTAAAGTCCGAGTTGGGGGTTGTCTATCATTGTAGTTTTGTCTTAATATTCCCAAGGTGGAAGCGGAAGGAAGCAGCACAATTTCATGGTTTACAATTAAAGGCGGATTCCGATTTTTACCGGGTGTTTCGGGGAGTGAGAGGGCGGCAAAGGGGAGGTAATTGAGAATGCCATCGCCAACTATCAGCAGGCGTTTTTGACCGAGTTGTGCTGCTACGGGCTGTAAAATAATTTGACTAAGCGTGTTGTTAGCTTCAGCGATTAGATAGGGGATGTTTCGGTAGCGCTGGTTAGTCACAGCATAGCGGAAATTGCGGGTGGCTTTTTCAATGTCGGCCTGTTTGGGCAATTCATAACTGCTGATGCTGGTTTTAGTCACAGCCCAGAGATAGCTGCGCTCTTTCCCTAAAGAATACTGAAGTAAAATTGTATTCTCATCGAGGATTTGTTGTTGAATTTGTGCCAGGGTTAAAGGTTGCGGTTGGGTGAGGGCGGCGTACCGGGGACTGGTGGAGCGGATTTGGGCTTGAATGTCCTGATATTCTCCTAGTAAAGTTTGGCGTTTTTGGTCTAATTCGGCTTTTTCTGCGGGGGTAGAATTGGGGCGGCTTATAGTTTCGATTCGGCGTGTTTCTAAGGCATCGAGTTGCTGTTGTAAATTGCGTTCTCGCTGCAATAATTCCGGGGCGACACCTTGGCGAATATCGGCGTTTGCTTCTTGAAGAAGTTCGAGGAGGCTGCGGGCGCGGGAACTTTCGCTGGCTTCTAAGGCTTTGCGATCGTAACCTGATTTGGGATTGGTTTTGTGCAGTTCCATTAACAGGTGAATGTAGAACTGGTAATAGTCTTGTACCGTGGCAAAGTATGAGATGCGGAGCTCGTCGTTGGTAATTTTGGTGCGGAGGTTTTCGATGATTTTGATGGAGGTTTCAATGTCAGTCAGGGCTGCGATTAAATTGCCTCGATCGCCTTTGATATTAGCCATATTGTAGAGGGTGAGAGCTTCCCCAGGACGATCGCCCACAGCGCGAAACAAAGACAGGGCTTGATTGAAGTATTCTTCGGCTTTCTGCGGTTTTCCCAATTCTGAGTAAATAGTACCTGTATTGTTGAGGGTGAGGGCTTCTCCACGCCGATCGCCCGCTTTTTGTCTCAAATCTAGGGCTTGTTTGTAGTAGTCGAGGGCTTGCTGTTTTTCTCCCAAATCTGAATAGACTAAGCCAATATTGGTGAGGGTAGTTGCTTCCTTAGCCCGATCGCCCATAGCGCGGAATAAGGGAAGGGCTTGGTTAAAATACTCTTTTGCTTTCTGTTTTTCTCCCAAATCTTTGTAGGCTAAGCCGATGTTGTTGAGTGTGGTGGCTTCCGCAGTGCGATCGCCCAAAGATGTGTCGCTGTTTGCGGGTAGGTTCGAGATGTTGCTGAGGTTGATACTTGCTTCAGGGCGATCGCCCATTTCCCGAATTAGGGAAAGGACTTGGTTATAGTAGTCGATGGCTTGCTGTTTCTCTCCCAAAGCATAGTAGACGGCCCCAATGTTGTTGAGGATGACGACTTGTTTAGGGCGATCGGCTAAAGTCCGATTCCAAGAAAGGGCTTGCTTGTAGTAGTTCAGGGCTTGCTGTCTGTCTCCTAATCTATTAGTAATGAAGCCCATTTGATGCAGCGTGTAAGCTTCCTTTTCCCGATTTCTAAGCATTTGATAAAGCGAACGCGCTGCATCAAACTTTTGCAACGCCTCCTGATAAGATGCTGCTGTTTCTTGAGTGAATAATCGCCTAGCTTCCTGCATCAATCGCTCGGCTTCATCTGTTTTTTGATTTAATAGTTGTTTGTTTTTCTGAATTAATCGATCGGCTTCCCCATCCGGGATTGGATTTCTACTGAGATCGAGGTTTGTCAGATTTACCAATCCCGCTAAAGGTTTGATATCTGCGATTTGATTTCTACTGATGTCTAGGGCGGTCAGATTTGTCAATCCCCCTAAAGGTTTGACATCTGTGATTTGATTTGATGCGAGGAAAAGCAGTATCAGATTTGTCAATCCCGATAATGGTTTCACATCTGCAATTTTATTGTCACTTAAATAAAGAAAATTTAACTCAGTCATTCTCGATAAAGGTGTCACATCTACAATTTGATTAGATGCGAGGGACAGCCCTGTTAGATTAGTCAACCCAGCTAAAGGTTTTACATCTACGATTTGATTGGCTTCGAGGAAAAGGTCTGTCAGATTAGTCAGCCCCGATAATGGTTTCACGTCGGAGATTTGATTAAAATTGAGGGTGAGAAATCTCAGATTAGTCAGTCCCGATAAGGGTTGCACATCTGTTATTTGATTTAAACTGAGGTTAAGCTTTCTCAGATTGGTGAACTTTGATAATGGTTTGATATCGACTATTTGATTGCGAATCAGGGAAAGTTCTGTGAGATTACTCAGTGTTTTTTGAGCGCGATCGCACTCTTGGGTTTTTGCTTTTGATAGCAACACCTCCACCGTATGTCTGGTTTCAGGGGTCAAATTCGCTTTGTTTGTACAAAAATCAGCAAAACTTTCAAATGTCTGGGGATTTGGCGCGGCGGCAGATCCCATCAGGATAGTCGCACCTACAGCTAACCCCCAACGCCCCCAAACGCAAAGCATGAGTTTCATAACCACCTGCTCACCAAAGACTTTGTTAATCTATCATAATCGATGTAGGCGAAGTTGCTACTGGTAGCGGTTTAAACCCGTCGGAAAACAGCTATTTACCGCCATTCTCCTTGAAGCGTAAAAGCCGCCCAATAATAGGGAGAACGCCACTTTTCCTGCTGCAACATTTCCAATTGCGCCGCCCTTAATGCCGCCGCTGGCGTTAACCCTTTTTGCAGCATTCCCTGATAGAAACTCGCCATTAATGTAGCCGTCCCTTCATCGTCCACATTCCAGAAACTCACCACCACTCGCTTCACCCCTGCATACATAAATCCGCGTGTCAATCCTACCATCCCCTCACCTTGAATGTTTTGACCTAAGCCAGTTTGACAAGCACTTAAAACCACTAAATCTGCTGATAACTTCAGATTAAAAATATCAGTTAGTCGCAGGAATCCATTTAAAGGATTGCCATTTTTGTCAACTAATGACATTACAATTCCTGACAATTCGGGGTGAACGCTATTAGCTAAACCATGAGTGGCAAAATGAATAATTTTATATTGGCTTAAATTCGGGCTAGTTGCGGTAGCACGGCTGGCATCAAAATCTAAAGATTCAGTGCGAGAATTAGCGGGGAATAATGCTTGAATAATTTCCGCTTCTTGGCGAGTAAAATTTAAACGTGGAAACTGTACGTCATTGTCGCGGCTAGAGCGGCTTAAACCAAGATTTGCTGATTCTATTGCTTGCTGAGTAGCGGTTGAATAACCACTTTTCACTCGTTCATCGTTAGCACTAAAAACTGGATCGGCGAGAATGGCTAAAGTCCTACTAGGGGGTTGTCTATCATTGTAATTTTGTCTTAAACTGGCTAAGGTGGAAGCCGAAGGCAGCAGCACAATTTCATGGTCTACAATTAAAGGCTGATTCGGATTTTGACCAGACTTTTCTGGCAGCGAGAGGGCAGCAAAGGGAAGATAATTCAGAACGCCATCGGCAACTATGAGCAGGCGTTTTTGACCGAGTTGTGCTGCTACCGACTGTAAGATCATTTGACTGATAGCATTGTTAGTTTCAGCTAATCGATTCGGGTTATTTCGGTAGCGCTGCTTAGTGACAGTATCATAGAAATTACGGGCTGTGTTCTCGATATCGGCAGCTTTGGGTAATTCATAACTGGTAATGCTAGTTTTGGATACAGCCCAGAGATAGCTGCGCTCTTTTCCTAGAGAATACTGGAGTAAAATTGTATTGGGATCGAGGATTTGTTGTTGAATCTGTGAAAGGGTGAGGGGTTGCGGTTGGGTGAGGGCGGCGTAGCGGGGACTGGTGGCGCGAATTTGGGCTTGAATGTCCTGATATTGTCCTAGTAAAGTTTGCCGTTTTTGGTCTAATTCTGCTTTTTGTTCGGGGGTAGAATTGGGGCGACTGAGAACTTCTACTCGCCGTTTTTCAATGGCATCAAGTTGTTGTTGTAAACTGCGTTCTTGTTGCAATAATTCTGGGGAAATGCCTTGGCGAATATCGGCATTAGCTTCTTTTAGGAGTTCAAGGAGGCTGCGGGCGCGGGAGCGTTCGCTGGCTTCAAAAGCTTTAGTATCATAACCAGAGTTGAGATTAGTTTTGTGCAGTTGCATTAACAGGTCAATGTAGAACTGGTAATAGTTTTGTACGGTGGCAAAGTAAGAGGTGCGGAGATCGGGGCTGGCAATTTTGGTGCGGAGGTCTTCAATAATTTTGATGGAAGCTTCAATGTTAGTGAGGGCTTCGGTAAGATTACCTTGCTCGCGTTTGGCATAAGCAATGTTGAAAAGACTGAGGGCTTCTCCAACGCGATCGCCTACTACCCGTCTCAGGGAAAGGGACTGGCTGTAATACTCTAGCGCTTTCTGTTTTTCTCCCAATTCTGAGTAGACTAAGCCGATATTGTTGAGGGAGGTAGCTTCCCCAGCGCGATCGCCTACTACCCGTCTCAGGGGAAGGGACTGGCTGTAATACTCTAGCGCTTTCTGTTTTTCTCCCAATTCTGAGTAGACTAAGCCGATATTGTTGAGGGAGGTAGCTTCCCCAGCGCGATCGCCTAC
>NZ_JAQMUA010000306.1:0-2401 GCF_028330895.1 Kamptonema animale CS-326
TCAGCTTTTCTGTACATGGTGAGGGATGGTGATGCAAGGCTTTTGACCTATTTTACCTGTTTTTCTTGCACCATACTCTCCCTCCGCGATCGCATAACCCAGACTGCATCACCTCCGGGCACTGATTCAGCAAGCCCTATCCTACTTCGGATCGATTTGTGGATGAAAATGGATGGCCGACGCAGAACTTTCAAAACGGCAAAGTTGTACAACGGGAAGGAAAATTATATGTTTATTTTGTGAATGAAACATTATCTCCTCCTACTCCTAGCCCTTCACAAAGTCCGTCTCCTACGCCTCAAGTCAATAATACCCGACTCCGATATAGATATCTTGATTGTTCTCAAAAATTCCTTTAGCTACTCTCAAGAAAGCGATAGAATTAGTATTTTCATCGCAGATTTATGTTTAGAATATAATGTATTAATTAGCTGTGCATTTGCCACTGACGAGCAATTTCATCACTACAATAATGCTTTCTTTCGCAACATTCGTCAAGAAGGGTTAGCGATATGACTCCAGAACAACAAAGACTACTGAATAAAGCGAATAGAAGTTTGCCAGCGGCGAGAGAATTGAATAACACAGGTTTTCCTGAATTTGCCACTTCCCGTGCTTACTATTCAATGTTTTATATCGCCACAGCATTTTTAGAAGCCGAAGGACTATCTTATTCGCGACACTCAGCCGTTATCGCTGCTTTTGGAGAACGCTTCGCTCGCACTAATCGAGTTCCAGTAGAACTGCACCGCTACCTAATTGATGCTGAAAGAACTCGTCTGAGAGCGGATTATAATGTCGATCCGAATATAACAGAAACCGATGCCGAACAACTGATATTGCGGACAGAATACTTTATCAATTTTGCTCTCGCTAATATTGATTCGCTTCCTCCACCATCTCCTTAAATGATAGGAATCGCTTTTTGGGGATGGGGACACGATCGCGATACTTTCACCTCATTAAAATTATAGGTTTTGGGAGATATTTAAGAAATAATTTCAGACATTGACTGAAAAACTCGCAGCCTCAGCATCGTTAATTGCCTGCCTCAATCGCACAAAACGCCTTTGTCTACTATCATTTTCTAACTGCATCGTAATATCTTCTAATTCCAAAGTCGCTGCTTCCATTGCTAAACGACTGCGGCGCAAATTAACCAATAATCTCTTGGCTGTTTCAGGATCGGGAATACGCGGTTGGCTAGTCATGGCAAATTCCATTCCGTTTTGACTTCTTGAATACTCCGTTCCATTGCCGGAATTTCCATCTGGATGCGTTCAATAGATTGATTTACTAAGTTTAGCATATCAGCCGGAATCGTGGGTTGAGACTGTCATTGGAAGCATAAGATTGCCGAAACCGCAGGTTTATGCTTCTAACTAAGTCCGGCAAATATATGCTTCCAATTGGATTGGGGATGCCAGAAGATATCTAACCAAGAAAAACTCACTCATAACCAAGAGAACGCTGTACTTGGCGCAAAATATCCTGAGCGTACTGATTGAGCATAATACCAGGCTTTTGGAGGAGTTCAGCTACTCTACGTCGAGTCGGCTTATATCCTTGTAAGTGAATCTCCTTTGCAATAGTCTCAATTTCTTGACTGATGCGGTTTCTTTCTTCCATACCACAGGCTTTTATATAATCTTTGTAGCGTCCAGTAATCTGACGTGACAGAGAGGGGAAATAAGTATATAAATAGCTATTATTTTTGTAGCCTAGCCGTCTCATAACTTCCAATAAAGAGGGAGGTGGAAATTCATCTAAGGCAGCTTCTAAAACAGGTTGAATTCTTTGTTGACGTTCAAGTTTTCTATAATTAGCATGGTTGAGTTGAATAAGAGAGCATATCTCCGAAAAATGATATTGCAGAACTAAAGGACGATAGTTAAGACGGCGTGCAACATCCTGCAAAGATGGGGGTGGGGACTCCTGAAGTACCTGTTCAAGGACAAACTGAATAACTTGCTTTCTTGGCTGATCTAGTCTTTTTAAATGTTTTCGTGGTCGAGAGGGTGGAGAGGGTAGAATTGCTGCCTGGTTCAAGCCATCAGCAGCTAAAATATCAGTAGTAAAAAAATCCACTAGGGATATTTGTAAGCGCTCAGTAAATTGTAATAGTTTATCAATCTGCGGTAGAGTCGCGTCCTGATACCAACAACTCAATGTTGCCGCCCCAATCCCTACAAAGCGAGACAAAGCAGTGACATTGCCTCCACAAACTTGATTAATATAACGAGAAAATATTTGCTGAAATATATAGGGCTTGCTGAATAAGTTAGGAAAAATCGCGTAGGCGAAGCCAGCCTCCGGCATCGCACTTGATGGGCAATTCAAGCTCGGCGAAACATAACTTTTTGTTGACTATAGCTTCCCCAGTTATAGCTTTTAATAATCA
>NZ_JAQMUA010000307.1:0-11341 GCF_028330895.1 Kamptonema animale CS-326
GGGGCTAGGGGAAGAAGGGACTAGGGGCTCTAGGGAAGAAAGGGCTAGGGAAGAAAGGGCTAGGGAGGGAAGAAGGGATATAAAATCCAGGGGTTCGCTGTGAGGAATCAGCGGAAAGGCTTCAGGAACTTAAAATGTCCTAACAATTTTGTTGGTTGTTATAGCTCTGTTTTTATAACTATATATAATCAATATTGTAAAAGATTTTTTTGAAAATGTCAAAGACCTTAAAAATTATAAGACTTACGCAAAGATAACCTATTTCTGCCATTACAACACAATTGAAGTAATTACAACCTTTGCTTTATACCAATAGGACTTACGCAGGTCGCCTCAGAAACCGGGTTTTTGAGAGAATTTGTGGGTAACACGAAGTATTTTCGTAAAAAAACCCGGTTTCTTTGGTTGGGTACGTAAATCCTGACTATGACTTTCTCTCGCTTTATGTAATAACGCCCTCGCTTATGGTTGTGGTAAGCGAAGGCAGCGTTACGTACATTTAGGACTTACCCATGAAGTACCGAAAACCCAGATTTGAGATTGTTTTCCTGCGATCGCTTTTGACAAATTACCTTGCCCCTATCTAAAGCCTAAAGTTATCGCAGAAATAACATTACTCTAGCCATTTTGGTAGTTGCTATAAGCACCATCAAACCAAAAAGTTTTGGACAACGTAGTTACCTAAATCTCTCCCCGTCGCCAAACCATCTTGATTAGCACTCATAAAATGAATCCCCCCATAAAGGCGACTCATTCCAGCTTGATCGGCTGCACTTTCAAAGCTGTCAAATTTTCGCAAACTATTAACAGAAGGGTCTCCCACATCCACAAAACAAAAATCTTCACCAAAGAAAGAGCTCAAAATCGCATCTGCAGCACCGCTAAACGTACTGTGCCCAGATATGTACTCAGGAAAAGGGGGAGTAGTTAGTAATGGTTCCCACTGTGAATCAGTAAGTGTAGCTGGATTGCCATCTTTATCTGCTTCCCTGATTGCGGTCAATGGTCGCCAGAGAATATATTCATACTTAGCATCCCACGCACAAATACCTGCATCAGCCAGACCGATATTTAATAATGCGAATAAGCGAGCATTCTCTTCTAGGGAATTTTCTGCGAGTACAGATGATTGTTGAGCAATTTGGTTCCAATGACCGGGAGGTGTAAAAGTACCCGCGCCATCCCCCCAGAATTTAGCAATTGCTGTTTGGTCTGGCGATCGCGTTAAGCTATCTTTTTTCCCTATTTCCTTAACAAAATTAACTTCCTCTGCATACTCCGCACTATCTAAAGCTGGCGGGCCAGATGGTCGAAACTGGGAACCGCTAGTCATTGCAAAACAATCAACATCTGGCCATTGAGGTAATAGGGAGTTGGCAAAAGCAGGTGGAGTTGGTACCCACTCGCCAGGATTATTTTTCGGCGTGTAACTGACTGTTGTACTTGTGCCGTCTTCACTTCTTAAAGCAATAATTTGGTCGGCAGCGGAGAGGCCGACGGCAATGCCATCTGTTTTGGCTTGCTTATTAGGAATTGCTGCTAAAGATGATGCGATTGCGGCATCAAACTTAGCTTTCTGTGCAGGATACAAACTTGTTAATACCCGGCTTGCTGCTGCTGCTGCCGCCGCTTCTATTGATGCTCCCGCTGGTGCTTCTAATTCTAATTTGTAAGTGCTGTGGCTGCGATCGATCGCATTCACAGCGTTATAAATCGCGGTGTGAACCATTGCCATATTGCGGGCTGCGATGGGAGGCGGAGTGCCACCTGTTCGCACTGCGTCTAGTAGGATTGTATTCCAGTCAGTTACAACTGTACCAGAGGTAAAAGTTACAAAGTTATTTTGGGTAATTGTATTGGCATTAACTCCTTGCAATACTGCCATATACTCGCCTGTAAGTTTGTCGCGAATGATGGTATTGTTACTGTTAGCACCGGTACCTTGAAAGATGTTTAAATCTTCGTAGTTAACTCCGTTAAGTAAGCGCAGGATATCGCTGCCATTTTTAAAATCAGTAATGTAGTCGGCTTTGGTAATTGTTTGGCAGCCGCAGCCTTCAATGGCAATACCAAAGATATTATTTCCTTCCCCGCCAGTGAGGGTATCGCTACCTTTGCCACCGATGAGAGTATCATTACCTGCCTCGCCTAAAATGCGATCGTTGCCTTTTGCTCCCCAGATGATGTCATCGTCTGCGCCACCGTCGATGAGATCGTTACCTTGGCCGCCGTTGAGCTTGTCTTTGCCATCGCCGCCTGCGATCGCATCATCTCCCTTGTCGCCGTAAACTATATCATTGCCCTCAAAAGCCACAAGGCTATCTGATTCTACCGTTCCCTGGAGATAGTCAAAACTTGAAGTACCATTAATTACCATACTTAAAACCTTGGAAAAAAAATTCACACCATCGCAGACACCAGCTACATCGAAATTTAGCTTCACACCTGACTTCAACCTAGAATTACTAAATCCCTCCTAATGCTGAGTTATTTTCAGTTTATTTAGGTGTAGCTGCTAAAGCAACAAGTCTTTAGACTGATGTAAAGCTAACATTATCTGCGATATGCACCCGTCAAACTTTAACAACTTCTTCAGATCCCAATTTTCCTAATAAAATCCCACAAAACCGGATTTACCAACTCAGGAGCTTCATCCTGTGGACAATGGCCCACACCCGCCAACTCCACAAATTTTTCAACACAAGGAAAATTTGCCAACTCTCGCCCCAATTCTATCGGCTCCCAAGGGTCATCTGCACCCCATAAAATCAAAGCTGGACAACTCAATCGGGGAAGTAAATCCTCCGCTAAGGGGCCAGAAGAATAACTCGTAAATGCGATAAATACATCTACTGCTCCGCGATCTAGCGCTGGTGTCATAATCATATCTATTAATTCATCTGTCACTGCCTCAGAACGTTTGTAAGCTTTTAGTAAAATCGATCGCACAGTTTTCGGCCTTGCTAGTTGCTTAAAAAATAGTTGACTGATCCAGTTGATATTAAGAACATTCTGTGCAATAGGTATGCCCATGCGCCGATACCAAGCTAACTCAGCGCGTTTGCGATCGTGCAGTAGTCGCAAAGAACAATTGAGTAAAGCTACACCCAAAACTATTTCGGGAAAATCCACAGCCGCCTGCATTGCTGCGACACAGCCAATAGAGTTTCCTACTAAAAATACTGGTTCACCGACAACTTCTTTACAGAAATCAGCAATTTGTTCGCCCCAAGTTTCAAAGGTATAATCAATTTCAGTCTTGGGCTTAGGTTTAGCAGAACCGCCAAAGCCAATTAAATCAATGGCGTAGCAGCGACAATTCGCTGCCAATACTGAGAGATTTTTGCGCCAGTGGCCGCAGGATGCACCAAAACCGTGTACGAATACCACTGCCGGCCCTTCTTGACCTTGAGCTTGGTAGGAAATGGGAAAGCCTCGCCATGTCCAGGTTTGAGAGGTAGGTAAAGTTGCTATCATTGCTTTGATAATGTATAAATATTTGCCTTACTTTTGAAAGGGCACAAGGCAGTTTCCTTTTACTTACTATTCTCTAATTTAGCTACTTTTGAGAGATCGAGAATAACCCCACCCCCATCAAAAATAATGTGTGAAATTTCCAGAAATATGGCACTACTCCTAAAGGAGTATTTCTCGATCGCGACCTCTGAAGGGGTGGGCTTTCAGCGCAAAAAGTCTGTGAGTTTTTTGTTTGGTGAAATTTAGAGATATATTTGCAGACTGAGCCTGTAATGCTTGCTTGTGTGTTAAAAAAATCTATGGAGTGCTGACGATCTAGGCGATCGCACTCCCCCAAATCCTCGATAGCTCTTTACCTTTTATAATAAATGGAGCGGAAACACCCGCCCCAGGTTCGATAATTTCTCTATATGATGGTTTTGCACTCCGTAACATTCCTGTGTCAGGATCAGAAATGCAAACTTCCTTACCTCGATCTATCTGAATTTCCACTATGCCGACCACGATCGCTACCACTTCAGTTGTACCATTTCTAGGGTCTGAAATCGTACCAGACTACGATAAAGCCCACGTCGTGATTTTACCAATCCCTTACGAAGCCACAACCACCTATCGACGAGGCTGCGAAAACGGGCCGGCAGCACTTCTAGAAGCATCCCATCAACTTGAATGCTACGATGAGGAACTAGATAGAGAAATCTGCTACGATGTAGGTATTTATACTAACTACCCAATTGCAGATACTCGTAACGGTCAGCGAGTATCCTCGTTGGAAATGCTGCAAGTAACTCAAAAAACCATACAGCAGCTTATTGCCGAAAACAAGTTTGTCATCGCTATCGGCGGCGAACACAGCATCACGGCCGGAGTAGTCGAAGCTTACCGTCTATCATATCCTGATGAACCTTTCACAGTCATTCAAATTGATGCTCATGGCGATCTCCGCCACGAGTATGAAGGCTCTATTTACAATCATGCCTGCGTCATGCGGCGGATAGTTGATATGGGTTTGCCAACACTGCAAATTGGCATTCGTGCCATTTGTAAGGAGGAAGCAGATTTAATTAAGGAGAAACAGTTAAATGTAATTCGGGGAAGGGAAATAGCCACACAGCCGGATTGGATGGAACGTGCATTTTCAAGTATTAAAACTCGCCGGGTGTTTCTGACTATCGATCTAGACGGTATCGACCCCACTTTAATACCAGGAGTAGGAACCCCGGAACCGGGCGGACTAAACTGGTATTCCCTCACGGGATTTTTGCGCCGCCTCTGCGAATCCTACGAAGTCCTTGGCTGTGACATTATGGAATTAGCACCAGTTGTAGATTCCGTGGTATCAGAATTTACAGCAGCCAAACTGACTTATAAACTAATTGGATATCAAGCTTTGGCTAAAGGCTGGTAACGAAGGAAGAAGGAAGAAGGAAGAAGGAAGAAGGAAGAAGAAAAATTAAATTTGATTCTTCTTTCTATCTTTTAAAATCGGTCGGTCATCGGGGTTTGCTATTGCTAACTGATTCGGATTGAAATACAGGAAAAAAGGAAAGAGCAAAGATGAGTTTATTAATGGAAACAACAGGTACTCCTATTGACGGCTACGCTCCTGATTTTGAACTGCCGGGAGTTGATGATGAAGTTCACCATTTAGCTCGATATCTAGAAAAATTTCGAGTCGTGGGCGTAATATTTATGTGCAATCACTGTCCTTACGTGCATTTGTATTTAAATCGCCTTAAAGAGATCCAAGCAGATTTTCAAACTCAAAAAGTTACTTTAATTGGGATTAATGCTAATGATTCAGTTCAATATCCCGATGATAGTTTCGAGAATATGAAAACCTTTGCTACTACTAATGAATTGAATTTCCCATACATCCGAGACGTTACTCAGGATGTTGGTCAAAGCTTCGGAGCTCAGACAACACCACAGGTTTTTTTACTAGACAAAGATGGGAAACTGCGTTACAAGGGTTTGATTGACGACAACGCCAACGATCCAGCAGCGGTACAGGTGCAATATTTACGCAATGCGATCGCCCAACTGCTGAATGGCGAACCCGTGACCCCTACCTCTACTGAAGCGATCGGCTGTTCTGTTAAATGGCGTAATGGTTAATAGTTAGTAGTTAGTAGTTAGTGGTTAGTAGTTAGTGGTTGGTTGCTTCCCCTCTGCATCCCTGCTCCCCTCCGGTCGATTAAAAGTTAAAATTAAAAATTAAAAATTAAAAATTAAATCTCCCAATTTTTAATTTTGCATTTTTAATTTTTAATTGATTAAGTTGCTCCCCCGCCCCCCTCCCTCCTGCTCCTCCACTCCGTTGATGTTCAAAGTGCCACTCTACTGCTATCTTATGGTGGAGGGAATTTGAGTTAACAAAAAAGTCACGGCATGGGGATAGTATATCGGCGGGTTTTGCTAAAAGTGAGTGGTGAAGCCTTAATGGGAACTCTAGGCTACGGCATAGATCCTATAGTTGTTCAGGAAATCGCTCAGGAAGTAGCCGAAGTCGTGTCTCACGGCATTCAGATGGCAATCGTCGTCGGCGGCGGTAATATTTTTCGCGGCGTAAAGGCGGCGGCAGCAGGTATGGATCGGGCAACAGCAGATTATGTGGGCATGATTGCAACAGTGATGAATGCCATCACTTTACAAGATGCCCTCGAACAAGCGGGAGTGCCAACTAGAGTACAAACTGCGATCGCCATGCAGGAAGTAGCTGAACCTTATATTCGCCGTCGGGCCATCCGTCACCTAGAAAAAAACCGTGCGGTTATTTTCGGTGCGGGTTCTGGCAATCCGTTTTTTACCACCGATACAACAGCAGCTTTACGAGCCGCTGAAATTGATGCGGAGGTAATTTTTAAAGCCACTAAAGTTGATGGTATCTACGATGCAGATCCCCATCTCAACCCAGACGCACGCCGCTACAAAACTCTCACCTATGGTCATGTCTTGACTCACGACTTACGGGTGATGGATAGTACCGCGATCGCGCTCTGCAAAGAAAATAACATTCCTATTATTGTATTTGACCTATCGGTACGCGGAAATATCTACCGCGCCGTGATGGGAGAATCTATTGGAACGCTTGTGGGAGGTTCTTGTGAAGTTAGCTGAAGCTGAAGATCATATGCAGAAGGCAGTTGAGTCCACTCAACGGTCTTTTAATACCATTAGGACGGGACGCGCCAACGCCTCTCTCCTCGATCGCGTGATGGTAGATTATTATGGATCTCCAACTCCGATTAAATCTCTTGCTAGCATCAGTACACCGGATGCTAGTACGATTAATATTCAACCCTTTGACCGCAAAACGATTAACCTCATCGAGAAAGCAATTTCTCTGTCAGATGTGGGGCTTACTCCTAGTAATGACGGTTCCGTGATTCGCTTGAATATTCCACCGCTAACCACCGATCGCCGTCTGGAATTGGTAAAACTTGCCGCTAAGTTTTCTGAAGAAGGCAAAGTTTCCATCCGTAATATCCGCCGCGATGCTGTAGAGTCGATTCGCAAGCAGGAAAAGAGCAGCGAACTCTCTAAAGATGAAGCGCGTGATTTGCAAGACAAAATGCAAAAATTGACTGACAAGTACATTGCCAAAATTGAGGAAGTGCTTGCAGCCAAAGAAAAAGATATCAAGACGGTTTAGTTGTTAACTGTTAACTGTTAACTGTTAACTGTTAACGGTTAACTGTTAACAACCAACAACTAACCACTAACAATTAACAACTAACAAAATGTTTGATTGCATTATTGTAGGTGCCGGCCCAGCAGGAAGTACAGCCGCCTATCACTTGGCCAAGCGAGGACGTTCTGTTTTAGTGCTGGAAAAGGAATCTTGGCCGCGATTTAAACCTTGTGGTGGGGGGATTTCTCCTGCGATCGCTCAGTGGTTTGACTGTGATTTTACCCCCGCTATTTCGCTAAAAGTGAATAAAATTCGCTACACCTGGAAGAATGAAGATCCAGTTGAAGTTGATATAGATACGTCAATGTGGATGGTAAGACGCGATGAATTTGATGACTTTTTAATTAAGCAAGCTCAGAACCTTGGTGCTGAATTTAGACCTTCTACTGAGGTTAAGGGAATTGAGTTTCAAAACTCTGCTTGGCAAGTTAAAACTAATGGAGAACCTGTTACAGGTCGCTATTTAATTGCTGCGGATGGAGTTAGCGGGCCGATGGCTAAATGGTTGGGATTTAAAGAACCGAAACGCCATTTGAGTGCAATTTTAGAAACAGCATCTACTACAACAGGCGATACTCTCAAATTTGATTTTGGGACAATTAAAAAAGGTTATATTTGGAACTTTCCGAAAGCAGGCGGTTATTCAATTAGCATAGCGGCACTGAAGGGGGATGCTCCTAAAAATCTGAAAAATATTTTAGCTGATTACGCAGCTCAGTGCGGCGTAGATGTTAAAAATAGTCAGATTTATGAATATCCCTTGTCTGTGTGGGATGGCGATCGCAAGCTGCACTCTCAGAATGCACTGCTAGCAGGAGAAACCGCAGTTGTGGCAGATCCCCTCTCTGGTGAAGGAATTCGCCCTTCAATTTTTAGCGGAGTAAAAGCTGCGATCGCCATTGACCAAGCTTTAAGCGGTGCTGGCGATGCCTTGGAAAAATATACTGAAGTTATCTCCGAAGAATGGGGAACTGATATGGTTTGGGCTAACCGTTTAGCTGGCGCATTTTATCAGTTTACTGGAGTTGCCTATAAAGCCGGTGTCAAGCTGCCAGTGGCTACCCAAGTTATGAGTAAGATCCTCTGCGGAGAATTGCGTTATGCCGATATCGCTAACCGTGCCATCAAACGGCTGATGCCATTTTAGGCCGCCAACTTAAAACTCAAAACTATTGTAGGGCGGGTTTTGTAAAGACTCGCTAAATTTATCGGCTCAACCCACCCCTTGTATCTTAAAAGAGTTGGTGTAGCGATCGCAGCGATAAACTTTAACAACACTATCGCCGACAAGGTAACGTTACACTAGCAATGTTTAACTCCTGTAAACGTCTTCTAATAGCAGGCCCCACCTGCGGTAGTCTAGATCGAGTGACTCTATTGGCACTTTTGACGCGATCGCTCTTATGTCTCCAACCACATCCGCACCTACACGCACCGTCCGCATCGGTTCCCGCAAAAGCCAACTCGCCCTCGTCCAAACCTACTGGGTGCAAGAACAGCTACAGCAACGTTTCCCCCAATGCACCTTTGAAGTGCACACCATGTCCACCCAAGGCGACAAAATCCTCGATGTCCCCCTCGCCAAAATTGGAGACAAAGGACTCTTTACCAAAGAGCTCGAAGTGGGAATGCTCAGCAATGAAACCGACTTCGCGGTACATTCTCTCAAAGACTTACCCACAAACTTGCCCGAAGGCTTAATATTGGGATGCATCAGCGAACGGGAAAACCCCGCCGACGCTCTTGTAGTCCACGCCAATCATCAAGACAAACAACTCGAAACCCTCCCAGCAGGTGCAGTCATCGGCACATCTTCCCTGCGACGACTGGCACAGCTACGGCATCACTTCCCCCACCTGGAATTTAAAGATATTCGAGGCAATCTCAACACCAGACTTGCTAAACTTGACGAAGGCGAATACGATGCCATTATCTTAGCAGTAGCCGGATTGCAAAGATTGGGAATGGGCGATCGCGTCCACCAAATCATCTCTCCTGAAATCTCCCTCCACGCCGTTGGACAAGGAGCCCTCGGCATCGAATGCCGCGCTGGAGACGACGAGATATTAGATTTGATTAAAGCCCTCGAACATACCGAAACTGCCCAGCGTTGTTATGCCGAACGCGCATTTTTGCGAGAACTAGAAGGCGGATGTCAAGTTCCCATCGGTGTTAATACCAAAATCGAAGGCGACCAACTAACCTTAACAGGATTGGTAGCCAGTCTCGATGGTCAACGATTAATCAAAGATACCGTCACAGGTGCCGCCGCCACCGCCGAGCTTTTAGGAATTGACCTCGCCCATCGCTTACGGCAACAGGGAGCACAGGAAATCTTAGAAGAAATCTTTGCCCTAGTTAATCGCGGTTCCTAATAGCAATCAAAGTTGAATGTTCATAGCTAATAGCTAATAGCTAATGGGAAGAAAAAACAATTATAGGACTTACGCCTAACTATCAGTAACGCCGCCATCCTGGCGGTGAGTTGAACGCACCTGGAAAGCGGCATTACGTAATCGTGCGTAAGTCCTGTATTAGCTTTAAAGCCATAACCAATCACCAATAAATAACCTATCTCCATCGAGGGAAAGCCAAAAATGAGCGATCTGGATATCGAAGAAAAATTTCAGTTAAAACCATCAAAATCTAAGGCAATTTATCGCCAGATGCAGGAAGCTCGTACCGCCTTGCGACAGCAATTAAACGAGCTAAAAACCCAATCGCGAAAAATATCAGCTTCCGTTGAGAAAGTCTTAGAATCCGTAGTTTCAGTTTACGTTATCAATTGGGATACAGAAGAAAAAATTGCTATTGGTAGCGGCTTTTTCGTCGGCCCTGATGTCATAGTCACCAATTACCATATTGTCGCCGACATCGCAGAGGAAGATACCCTCTATGAAGAAGACGAAAGCGCAATGATTTTAGTGCAAACTCCCAACGAGCAACTGAGAATAGCAGAAGTAGTTTTTACTGGCAATTCAGACGAAGATTTGGCGATATTATTTATCACCGATTTTATCCTCGATCGCGAAACCGGCGAAGAGGTAGAAATTCCCCAAGAATATCCTCCCGTGACCTTATCTTTTGAAGCTCAAGAAGGAGAGCAAGTTATTACTATTGGGTATCCTTTAGGTGAAACTGCTTCCACAGTAAATCAAGGCACAATTAGCAATATTTTAGTGTCACAAAAATCTGGAGGAGATGAGGACATGGAGGTAATTACTGAGGTCAAAGTGCTGCAAACAGATGCAGCTATTAATCGCGCTAACTCTGGTGGCCCGTTAATTAATCTTGCAGGTCAGGTAGTCGGCATAAATGCTTGGGGTTGGGATGAAAAGAAGGATGTAAACTTAGCTATATCTTCTGATATTCTGGCTGACTTTTTAGATCGATTTGAAGAACTTTATGAGGATGATTGGGAAGATAATTTATAACAGGTAATGGCTAATGGCTAATGGCTAATTGCTAATTGCTAATTGCTAATGGCTAATTGCTAATTGCTAATGGGCGCTCGAACATACTTAGTAGGTTGGGTTAGGCGTGACGATTAACTTGACACGCCAATATAAAAAAAATTGACCGCATCGTAACCCAGCACAAGGCTACTGGCTAAAAAAGTTGTTTTGCATAAGTTTTGTTGGTAATTATGATCTGTTCTCCTACTTAACTACCAACCACTAAGCTATCTTAGCCAGTTAACTGAATAAATTTGCTAGTAGCCACGAGGGAACTAATGAAGTTTTTATTTCGTCGTTGGTTCTTAGTTAGTAAAATCGCGATCTCGTATTTGAAAAACGATCGAGTTATAGCAACCCCGAAGACGGTTACAACGTTCTTAATTGCTTAAGTCTTGCTTTTCTTACCTCATGCCTTCTGCCTCATGCCTCATGTCTCCTGCCTTCTTAATTTTCCCGGAGCGCGACGACGAAGTTTTATGAATTTAATAGTTGCTGTTTGTGAACTTTAATTACAATGTAATTGAGTGAGACATGACTAAGAGACACGATCGAATATATTCAGTCTTGGGCAATGAATTGTGTTAAAATAGAACTAAGCAAGGATTTATCAGAATTTTAGGAAAAGGCGTTATGTTAACGAACGAAAAATTCCGGTTTATTAAAGCACCTGTGAAAACAGATGACCAAGGTTGCTTAAGTCTGGAGTTGGAAA
>NZ_JAQMUA010000308.1:0-3427 GCF_028330895.1 Kamptonema animale CS-326
CCATATAATCTTCGCGACTCCCGCATCGGGTTGATTAGCCCCCTAAATTTTAGCCGACTAACCTGCTCGGATGAGATTCCTGGCAGAGTTTTGTATAGAACCCATTTGACATCTTGCGAGCGATCGCGAAAAGTAGGCAATCTCAAGTTATCGGTAAGTTGTCACCCACATCCTCGGTCATGAATTCTTCTTCCTTGTCTAGTAGACCATTTTCGTTAGCATCATAGCCCACACGGAGAGGTTTACCGTTGCCATCCCAGCTACTGTAGTCAATCAACAAGGTTTCGTTATCTGCCAAGGTGATGCCATCATCCGCCGAGTCAAATATCTCAATGCTTTCGTCTCCAATTCGCTCCATTGCGAGGCTGAAAATCGTATCGCCTGTCGGCGAGGAGGTAACGACTCGCATCCGCACTAAACGCGCCTCGGCATCAATATCGAGCACCACCGCATCATTGGGTTCTAGCTCAAAATCATTGAGGAAAAAACTGAAATCCGCCTCGGGCGTTTCAAACCCCAAGAATAGCTCCGGAACTTTCCCCGTCTGCGTGTTGTAGACAATTGCCGAGTCATTGGGAACAATGAAAATGTTATCGGTTTGCCCGGGTTCCAAATCTAAGCCATCGACCTCAAACACATAACCCGAACCGATATAGCTGATAAACTCCGAGTCTGTGGGTTGGCTGGGTGCTGTGAGATCTAAGCTCACGAACCCATCATTGGAGAAAGTGTAGTAATTCTGGGCTGGGTTCTCCCAGGAGCGGAGACTACTGGGGAAATTCACCTTGAGCGTGGGCGCGTTGGGAAAAATGTTATTATTTTCATTCCCTAGTGTTCCCAGAGCCCCTTGATAGGACAGATACGAGCTATCGACTTTTGGGATAAGCTTCACGTCTCCCTTAAAAAAGAGGTTGTTGGGCTGTACGTCGGAGTTGTTGGTTGGTTGGGTGATCGTTGGGATCGTGAGGTTGACGTCGGGCAGTAGTTGGGGGATCGTTGTAGAAGCTCGAAGACTGCGGTTAGCGTCCGATGCAGCCGCAGCGGAGAACACCCAAGGTTGCGTTCCCAGACGAGGATCGATCGGCTCAAACCCCAGAGTTTGGCTACCAGCATCGCCGCGATAGTCATCCTCGGTGAGGGTGGCATCGGGGGAGTAGAACCAGGTATTCGCCGCTGTATCGATGATAATTTCCCGGTTTTCTTTGGGATAATTGCCATCGTAAACCTGGATCGATACCCGATCGTTCGGCAAATCCGTGATGCCAATCGGCGCGACAGAATGTCCTCCCGAACCACCAGGATTGGAGAACCGCAACGTCCCGATCGCCGAGCCTGATGTGTTCAAACTCGTCCGCAATGCTGCTAGAACATCATTAGGGGAAGTTTTGACCGTGGTGTCCCGATCGACCAAACCAGTTGCATACCAATAAGCAATCTCGCGCTGAAGCTTCGTATTCCCTTCCAGATTCAAATCAGCAGCCCGTTCCGCGCCAAAATCTTGGGGACGAATCTTACCCTCGTACATCAACAAACTCAGCACCGCCAGCCCTTCGCAATGACCGTTCTTCATGGTGCTATTCGCCCACTCCATCCACTTTTCGGCGGTTGGAGTCAAGGAAAAACTACCGTCACTGCGGACTGGACTCGCCAAGACAGCATCGCCAAACAGTCGGCGCATTTCCACTGGAGTGAGGGTGGCATACTGGGGTGCTGCATCGTAGTTAGCAAAGCTAAACCCGTCTGTGGCGATCGAGAATGCGGATGTTGTGGGATTTGTGGGGGTTAGCCCAGGTGTGGGGACTGATGGAACTCCGGCGCGACCTTCTTGGATACCATATTCGCGGTAATGCTGAAGGGGACTGAGTTTTCCGGGGTTGGCTGCGATCGCCGCTGCCACACCTGGATTCGCCTGCAAGTAGTAGCTAGCATTAAATTTAGAACTGATGTCGCGGGACTCAAACTGACCGAAATTTATGAAATGGGAATAGGCTGTTAATGGGTCAGGCTGTGTTGCGCTAGTTGCGATCGCTGCTGCTACACCGGGATTTTTCTGGAGGTATTCAGTAGTGTTGAATTCAGTAATCGGATCGCGCCCTTCGTACTGACCGTAACGGATAAAATGATCGAGCGCTGTGATCTTGCCTGTCTTCACCGCCTCTGCCACACCTGGATAGGTTGAGAGATAATACTGCGTATCAAACAATGGGCCGGGGTTATAACCTTGCTGGCGACCAACACTCAAAAAGTTAGTCAGTCCACCGAGCGCCTGCGCTTTGGCTTCTGGGTAGGTTTTAATATAATAGGATTCGTCGAACAATGAATTAATTTCTAGCATAATTTGCCGACAGCCTACTTCCGCGATCCGTAAAAGATGTCAAATGGTTTCTATAGGATTCTAGAGCATATATCTAGATTCTGGCACTCAGCAGATTTTAGATTTTAGATTAGCCCAGAGCCTAAAGTCTCTAGGTCTATCAGTAGATGTTAGATTTTAGATTTATTCCACAGTTTAAACTAGCGGAGCATACCCGAAAGTCTACAATCTAGAGGCTAAAATCTCAAATTGTTGGCTCAGTAAAAGAGGGGCAATTTTCAGTTTACCGAAGCGGCCAGCAAAAATAGACTATCTACCAGAATTGTACCCAATACTGCTCCTGAAAATGCCCACCAGTGAGGTTTGCCGAAGCGTAAAGGGAAAATGCCCACAGTTAAGAGCACTCCGACTAAGGAAATCGCACAGCTAACTCCCCAAGGGGTACGCACAATGGCGATCGCACTTTGAAAAATTGGCATTGCTAAGGATATGTCCACCTGCATTAACTGTCGCCAGTGGGGAATTAACCCTGTCAGGTAAAAATATCCATCTGTTACTGCTGTACCAAAGAGAGAACCTAGATAAAACCAGTTTCCCACTTTTCCCCACTCGCGCCTCAAACACCAAATTGCTAAAGGTACTAAGGCCCCTTCGACTGGTAAGTGCCAAAGTGGTTCCCAGCGCAGCCAACCCCAATAAATGCCTCCTGTTAACCAACTCCAAGTGAATCCTAGCAGTAAGTCTCCCCAAAGCCAAGTTGAAGGGTTTTTGAGTAGCTTGAAGGCGATCGCCAGCCAGCCTACTGTCATTGTCAAGCTTAGCACTGGCATCTGCCGGACTAGCGGTGCTTGGAAAAATACTGGCACTGTCACTAGGAAAACAGCAGCCCCAAATATTAACCAGGTTGTGCTAAATCTGAGCTTGCCTAAAAAAAATGTGGAAAAATGGCTGTCGCGATCGCTCGCGGCGGTAGAAGTGAACTCAGACAAAGTTTCGTTAAACAAGGTATCGTTAAGATTCTTTACTTAAGTTAATCTTTTTGAAGATATCACAAAAACTTTACCTTCTTTTCTCTCCCTTCTTACCCTAGCCCCTAGTCCCTAGCCCCTAGCC
>NZ_JAQMUA010000309.1:0-11525 GCF_028330895.1 Kamptonema animale CS-326
CAATTTAATCAATTAAAAATTAAAAATGCAAAATTAAAAAAAAATGCAAAATTAAAAATTGTGAGATTTAATTTTTAATTTTTAACTTTTAATTAATCGGAGGGAAGGATGGGGAGGATGGATAATTAGCAATTAGCAATTAGCAATTAGCAATTAGCAATTAGCAATTAGCCATTAGCCATTAGCAATTAGCAATTAGCAATTAGCCATTAGCCGATAATGTAGAAATACTTCCTGGTCAACCTGCTGAACTTCTAAAAGTTGCAGTTTTGGTGCTAAATTTGCTAAAAATCCCTCTCCTTCAACTGGTGTCGGCGCATCCGCACCACCTAAAATTAGAGGGCAAATCGTCAACCACAATTCATCAATTAAATTATCAGCAAGTAAAGAAGCTACTAATTGCCCTCCTCCCAAGATTGCCAAACGCTGCAAACCGAGATTAGCTAACTGTTGAAAAGCTGCAAACCAGTCAATATTTCCATTAGGCATTGATGCAACTAAAATTCGATCGAAGTTCGGCATTAATTCTTTATTCTCATCATTTATTGCCGCTGTTAATAGCCAGCGGGGTACGGGTTGCTGAAAAAATTGCAAATTAGGGTCAAAATTGCGCGATCGCGAACAAACTATCTGTATCGGTTGTAACTCTTTTCCTTGTTCTGCCCTCATTTTCAACAACTCTGGCGCAGATACTCTCATCGTTGTCCCGTAGGCGCGGAGAGTGTTGCTGCCAAATAATACCCCATCTGCGATCGCGATTTGTTTTTCTAAATGAGCTTTGTCTTGGGCGGAACCAAACCTTGCAGGCGATCGCATCTTATCGGCAATTTTACCATCAGCACTCATTGCCAGAATCACTGTTGTCTGCGGTCTACCGCTCTTATTTCCCATTATCAGTTCTACTAAAATTTGTCAAGTACAATATTGAGTATTTATTTAATTTCTGAGAGTAGAGATTTTAACTAAGGTACAAATTATTTTTCCTCTGTTAACAAAAGGTCAATCTTTGGGTAATCTGTAGTACAGAAAAGTCTACAAATTTTGTATTTACTTGACAAATTGCAACTTTTCTTATTCTTTAGAGCCATAACCTAAAGTTTTACATCTTCTTACTTAATCAGGGCTACTTTACCAATTCATCAATTGGAGATCGAGATTCCAGACAGGAATCAGCCCTTTTCCCATCTCAATAAACACAAATACAAAGATACTAAAGGGGCATCAATGGCAGATTTATTTTTTTCAGAGTATATCGAAGGTAGCAACAGCAACCAAGCGCTAGAAATATACAACAGCAATGAGTCTACAGTTGACCTATCATCGGCTGGCTACGCTATAGAAATCTATGCAGATGGTAGCACTTCTCCTACCACAACAATCAACCTCACTGGCACGATCGCAGCAGGTAAAACCTTTGTCGTGACGGACTTGGGGGCTGATACAATCATTTTAGACAAAGGCAATCAAACCAATACGGCATTATCTTTTAATGGCAACGACGCGATCGTACTGCGAAAAGCTAGTAATGTAATTGATGCGATCGGTCAAGTCGGCTTCGATCCCGGTACAGCTTGGACTAGCGGGGGCATTAGCACTCAGGATACCAATTTGCGGCGTAAAGCCAGCGTCATCGCAGGTTCCACCAACCCCCAACAAGCCTTTAACCCTAGCCTGCAATGGGACGCATACCCCGCCACCAACGTCAGTAACCTGGGAACCCACACCACGTTAGCACGGGAACCCCAACGGATTTACGACATTCAAGGAAAAGCCCATCGTTCCCCCTTGGAAAACCAGCTTTTATCAACAATTCCGGGGATTGTTACGGCTGTAGTGCCAAATACAGCTACAGTAACGGGTGAGGAAAATGGCGGATTTTATCTGCAAGATCCCTCTGGGGACGGAGACACCGCCACATCTGACGGTATTTTTATCTTCACCGGTTCCACTCCTAGCCTAAACCCAGGGGATTCATTGATAGTTACGGGTACTGTCAAGGAAATCCGACCCAATAACGACCCCCAAAATCTCACTGTCACCCAGATTGTCACTCCCTCTTATACCACAGTATCAACAGGCAACCCCTTACCTGCCCCTACAGTCATCGGCAATGGCGGCCGGATTCCGCCAACCACAACCATTAAAAGCGCTGTTGGTAACATCGAAACCAGTACCGAATTGTTCAACCCTAACAGCGAAGGGATGGACTTCTACGAAAGTCTGGAAGGGATGTTGGTACAGGTCAATAATGCCGTAGCAGTTAGTCCCAGCAACAGCGAGGGCGAAATTTGGATATTGGGGGATAACGGGGCCAACGCCACTGGTCGTAGTCCGCGCGGGGGTATTTCCATTATTAGTTCTGGCACTAATGTTGACTATAATCCAGAGCGGATTGAGGTAGACAATACGCTATTTAAGGGTACTAATACCTCTTTAAGCAATCCGAATGTTAATGTAGCGGCGCAGTTGGGAAGTATAACAGGAATAATTGACTATCGCGATCGCAACTACGAACTGCTAAATACTTCCGACTTAAATCCCCCAGAAAAACCCCTACAACCCAGTCCCATTACACGAGAAACAACCGCCCTCAAAGGCAGCGATAGCCAGTTAACGGTAGCGACATTCAACGCCAGCAATCTTGACCCCAGTTCTGAGAAGCTAGTTGGCCGCCTCGCCACTATCATCGCTAATAACCTCCAAGCACCTGATATTATTGCCCTTCAGGATGTATCCGACAATAGCGGCCAACAAGATGATGGCATAGTAGATGCTAAAGAGACATATCAGGCTTTGATTGATGCGATCGCAGCAGCAGGAGGTGGTACTTACGAATATCAGCAAATCAACCCCAATAACAACCAAGACGGCGGCCCCCTCAACAACCGTTCCGGTTTTCTCTTCAATCCTAGCCGCGTTACCTTTGTCGCAGGTACAGCAGGCAATGCCGACAACGCTATTGAAGTTAATAGCGGTACCACTGTTTCCCTCAATCCCGGCCGCATTGACCCAACAAACAGCGCCTTTAACAATCAGTCTAAATCTCTCGCCGGACTATTTGAGTTCAACAGCCAGAAAATTTTCTTAGTTAATAATGATTTTATTTCCCAAGCAGAAGACGAGCCATTATTTAGCCCCAATCAGCCACCAGCAAGACTTTCCGAAGCCAAGCGAATTGAGCAAGCCGCAACTGTCAATAATTTTGTAGATAGCATACTCGCCAGAGATGCCAATGCTAATATCATTGTTTTAGGCAGTTTTAACGACTTCCCAACCTCCGAAGCTTTAAATGTTTTAAAAGGTCAACCAGAAGGAGAAGGAACTGCTGTTCTTACCAATTTAGTTCAAAATATCAACTTGCCTGCCGCTCGTTATACCGCAATTATTGATGGCAACTCTCAACCTCTCGACCAAATTTTAATCAGCCCAAATCTGCGGGATAACACTGCTCCAGAAATCGATATCGTTCACGCTAACGCCGAGTTTACCGAGCCAGAAATTGATAATTTCCTATTAAGAGAACCCGTTTTAAGTCGCTTCAGTTTTGGTACTAACATCACTTTAACTATTTCTCCTTCGTCCTTCCCAGATATCGTACCCGCAGGTACATTGAGGGGAAGAGTTACTCGAACAGGAGAAACAGACAATTCCGTTAATGTAACTCTTACTGTCAGCGACCCCTTAGAAGCTAATTTTAACGGATTGGGTACAACACAATTGACTATCGGTACTGGTCAATCTGCCGTAGATTTTAACCTTAATGCTGTCAACGATCAGATTACTGATACTACTTGGAAAACAGTAGATTTAACCGCTGCGGCAACAGGTTACACAGATGGCAGAACTAAGGTGACGGTAATTGACGATATTACAGCAGCAATTCCAGTTTTACCCTCTGAAAGTCCAGCCCCAATTCCTAGTGCCTCGCCCACACCTATAAATAACACTCCCAATGTTAGTAATAACACCCGCCCAGACAATCCGATCCTCACACCTCTCACCTTTGACGGCGGTTCCAGTTTCATTTTTAACTACCCGACAGATAATGCGACATTTGGCACGAGCATTGGCGATACTCTAGCTGGCAATGACGGAAATGACATTTTGATCGGTGCAGGCGGTGACGATTCGCTATTAGGCTATCAAGGCGATGATATTTTGGATGCCACCAGTGGCAATGATAGTCTGTTTGGTGGTAAAGACAGAGACACTCTGCTTGGAGGTGGCGACAGCGATTTAGTTTGGGGCGAGGAAGGTGCTGATATTCTGGATGGCGGAGTAGACGGCGATACTCTGTTTGGGGGGACGGAGAATGATACCCTTTACGGCAACAGCGGTAATGACAGTGTTTATGGTAATGAAGGGGATGACTTGATTTACGGCAACGATGGTAATGATAGTTTGTACGGTAATCAAAACGCTGATACGATTTCTGGCTGGGAAGGTGAGGATAGCGTGTTCGCAGGGAAGGATAATGATTTTGTTTTTGCCGGGGAGGGTAACGATTTTGTCTGCGGTGATTTGGGGGATGATTACCTCAGTGGTGAGGCCGGCGATGATGAACTTTTAGGTCATGAAGGTGATGATACGATTTATGGGGGGCTTGGAGCGGATACGCTTAATGGGGATTCTGGTAATGATACTTTGATTGGGGGTGCTGGTAACGATCAGTTGCAGGGCGGAGAAGGCAGGGATGTTTTTATTTTCTCCGATTTAAGTGATAATGGCGATACAATCCTCGATTTTGCGGCTGGCGACGGCGCAGATGTGTTGAATTTGCAGTCGGTATTTAATAAACTGAGCTATACCGGTTCTAATCCTATTGATGATAAGTTTCTGCGCTTGGTTCAAGTTGGCTCTGATGCAGAATTGCAAATTGACTCGGATGGTGCTAGTGCTGCGAATGATTTTACGGTACTGGTGAAGTTGAAGAATGTCACTACTGGGAGTTTTAATGCTAGTAATTACACTTTTTAGTTAACTGTTAACTGTTAACTGTTAACTGTTAATTCAGGACTTAGGTAAAACTATCGTAACGCCGCCATCTTGGCGGTAAATAAACCGCCCAGAGGGCGGCGTTACATAAAGCATTCGTAAGTCCTACTAAATATCAATGCCTTCTTCCTTCTTCCTTCTTCCTTCGTAGGTAATTTTGAATGAATGTTTTACTTCTGTATCCCCTATTTCCTAAAAGTTTCTGGTCATTTGAGAAAACCTTAGCTTTGCTAAATCGAAAGGCAATGTTACCGCCCCTCGGTTTAGTTACAGTGGCGGCAATTCTACCACAAGAGTGGCAATTTAAGTTAGTCGATCGTAACGTGCGCGAGGTGACGGAGGCAGAATGGGAGTGGACTGATTTGGTAATTCTCTCGGCGATGATTGTCCAAAAAGAGGATTTACTGACTCAGATTCAGGAAGCAAAACGCAGGAATAAGCGGGTTGCTGTGGGTGGCCCTTATCCGACAGCTTTACCTGATGAAGCCACAGGGGCGGGTGCAGATTATTTAATCTTAGATGAAGGCGAAATCACTTTACCATTATTTGTGAATGCGATCGCGCAGGGAGTTACTTCTGGTATTTTCCGTGCTGGTGGTGAAAGACCAGATGTTACTACTACTCCTATTCCCCGGTTCGAGTTACTAGAGTTTGATGCCTACGCGGAGATGTCGGTTCAATTCTCGCGCGGTTGTCCTTTCCAGTGCGAGTTTTGTGACATTATTGTACTCTATGGCCGTAAACCTCGGACTAAAACGCCTCAGCAAATTTTAGCAGAATTGAATCGCCTTTATGAGTTAGGTTGGCGGCGTAGTATTTTCATGGTCGATGACAATTTCATCGGCAATAAACGCAATGTTAAGTTATTTCTGAAAGATCTGCAACCTTGGATGGTGGCACATCAATATCCATTTTCCTTTGCGACGGAAGCTTCGGTGGATTTAGCCAACGATCAAGAACTGATGGATGCAATGGTAGCCTGTAATTTTGGAGCGGTATTTTTAGGGATTGAAACTCCCGATGAAGAGAGTTTGACTCTGACTCAGAAGTACCAAAATACACGAGATTCCCTGAGTGAAGCGGTGAATAAAATTACTCGGACAGGGTTGAGAGTAATGGCAGGATTTATCATCGGATTTGATGGTGAAAAGGCGGGTGCAGGTGCGCGAATTGTCAAGTTTGTGGAGCAAACATCGATTCCAACGGCGTTATTTAGTATGCTGCAAGCCTTGCCTGATACGGCTCTCTGGCATCGGTTAGTGAAGGAAGGACGGCTACGGAAGGAAGGGGCTAATATTAATCAGACTACTTTAATGAATTTTGTGCCGACGCGACCCCTTGAAGATATTGCCCATGAGTATATTGAGGCTTTTTGGGAATTGTATGAACCATCTAAATTTTTAGATCGTACTTATCGCCACTATCGCATTTTGGGGGAGGCAACCTATCCTAAAAAAGGTAAAGGTGCGGGTAAGAAAATTAACTGGGTGACTATTCGGGCGTTACTAACAATTTGCTGGCGACAGGGTGTTATTCGCAGCACTCGCTGGCAGTTTTGGCGCAATTTGTTGAGTATGTTTTATCATAATCCTGGTGGTGTAAGTAGCTATTTAGCGGTATGCGCTCAAATTGAGCATTTCTTGGAGTATCGTCAGATTGTGCGCGATCAAATTGAGGCACAAGTGGCTGAGTTTTTAGCTTCTGTTCCCTCAGTAAGGGTTCCTGAGATAGCGATTAAATAATTTTGTTAACGGTTAACTGTTAACCGTTAACTGTTAACTGCTGAATAGGAATACAAATTATAAACTCCGTCCCTATTTTAGGCGTTGAAAAACACCTGAGCGTCCCACCATGTTTTTCAGTAATAATCTGATAACTAATCGCCATTCCCATTCCTGTTCCCTTTCCCACAGGCTTAGTTGTAAAAAAGGGATTGAATATCTGTGTTTGAATTGATTCGGGAATGCCATTTCCATTATCCGCGATCGCGATTTTCACCCATTGCGAATCTACCACCGAGGTACTAATTGTAATACAACAAGGCTTCTTCTCAATCGAGCAAGCTACTCGTTGAGTATTTATTTCTTCTAGTGCATCAATTGCGTTTGTCAAAACGTTCATAAATACTTGGTTAAGTTGTCCAGCATAACATTCAACTAAGGGTAAATCGCCATAATCTCGGATGACTTCGATCTCTGGATGTTCTGCTCCCGCTTTGAGACGATGTTGTAAAATCAAGAGCGTGCTATCAATTCCTTCATGGATATTAACTTCTTTAAATTCGGATTCATCCATTCGGGAAAAATTGCGGAGTGATAGCACAATCTGGCGAATCCGATCGGTGCCGATTCTCATTGAACTGAGTATTTTAGGTAAGTCAGCTTGCAAAAACTCCAGTTCAATGTTTTCGACTTCTGTCTCAATTGCAGCGATCGGATTGGGATAATGATTTTGATATAGCTGTACCAAATTTAATAGGCTGTCAGCATAATATTGTACATGGATTAGATTACCATGAATAAAGTTGACTGGATTATTAATTTCATGGGCAATACCTGCCACTAATTGCCCCAAGGATGATATTTTTTCTGTCTGAATTAGTTGCGCTTGCGTTAGTTTTAAATTCTCAATAGCCTGCTCTAGCTGCTGAGATTTATCTCGTTCTCTAGCTTCGCTTTCGCGCAATGTGGCTTCTATCTGTTTTCGTTGAGCTATTTCGGCTGTAAGTTGTTCGTGGACTTCTAACTGCCGAAATACTTCGTCAAATGTATTTGCTAAAAATTGGATTTCGTTCGCGGGAATTGTCTTGGGCATCGGAAAAATGCCAGTTTTTTTACTTTGAGAAACTGCTTCGTTCAAGTCCTGTAATGGTTGTAATACATTCTTCTGAAGAAGTAGTGCCATGATTAACAAAATTGTGAGGATACCAACTAGCAATGATAAAGTTGAGGTAATAAAGGTTCTGTCGGCAGCTTGCTGCATTTGATTGAGATCGAGTAGCGCGATCGCCACTCCCCGTCGCTGGGATGCACCAAACAAGGTACTGCTAAAAGGCAGAATTTGCGCGATCGCAGGCTTGTTGTCCACAACGATATCGTCACTGACTTCAATGCCTGTAGTTGCTGCCCGATCGATCGCTTGGGTAAGTTGTGGATAGATAGAACTATATGGCTGATTAGTCGCATTCTGAGGGCTGCGGGCGATCGCCATCCCCAATGGATCAACAATCGCAATTTCCACCACACCCGGCATCGTGGCAAAATTTTGCACAACTCGTTGCAAAATACTTTTATGCTCCAACTCTAGTAAGCCTTCTGTGGAAAACTCTAGAGATTGGGTAATAGATTGAGCTCGGTTATGAACTTGCGTTGCTAAGTCAGACTGCATCAGCCGATAGTTGAGTCCCAGGATTGCCAGTCCAACTGTGGAGATTGACAACCCCACACTCACCAGCAACCGCTGCGACAAGCTATGGGGACGCAGCCATTTAGTCATGATTTCCACTCCTTGATGACTGTGGTAACAAGTTCAGTGTTAATTTCCACATCCTGACGCGGCATCCGTCCGGCGCGAGGGTCGGATTTCAATAGTTTAGCCATTTGAGCGATCGCCTCTGGCAAGCGACCAGACTCAAACATCTGTTGCTGCATAGCAATATCGCCCTTTTTGAGACCGGCGTAATCTTTCGCAAAATCCTCACCTTTCTGCCCCAGATTATTAGCAACTTTTTGAAACACTTCCTTCGGCTTTATTTCGACCGCACTCATAATATCGAACCAAGCCTTAATAAAGTGTTTTAATTCGGCTTTCTTCGTGCGAGTAATAGTTGACCGAGAAACCAAAGTATCAATGACCAAACTATCAACTTCCCCAGTAGTAAAAATAATATTACCCTCGATTGCTTGGGCCGTTTCGCCTAGAAGCGGTTGCCAGATCACGGCTGCATCTAAACGTCCTTGCCGCATCAGCTCAACTGCTGTTTCGTTGGAAATATCTTCAACCTTAACCTCTTCGGGTTTAATCTGATGCAACTTGAGAGCTTCTAATAAAATCAGATGATTCACTGTTCCCAGTTTAGCTCCTACTCTTTTACCGCGCAGGTTTGCTACTGACTTGATGACCGGTTGAGCCACAATGCCGTCAGCCCCGTGAGAAATATTTGTCACCATCACCACCACAGGCTTGTCACTCCCCGAATCAGACTGAAGCACATCCCACAAAGATGCAAAATTAGCGTCTAGAGTACCGCGCAGCATTGCACGAGTAGCATCTTGTTGATTCTGAAACCGAATGAGTTGCACCTCCAATCCGCGCTGTTTGAATAAGCCTGCTTCCTGAGCGTAAAGTGCAATATCAAATCCGGCCCAACTGGTGATGCCAACACGCAGGGGAGTTAGTTGCTGTGGCAGCAGGTTACAGGCATTCACAATCAGGCTCACTGCTAGGGTTAAAACACACAGGAGACTGAGCGATCGCCATTTAGTTAAGGTCAAGCAAAACCTATGCAATAATTGTCTAGTTTCTGTCTGAGCTTTGCCAGTCATCTATGCCACCTCAACGCTCTTGTGCGTCGATGATAGCAAGAATTTTGTTCTCGATCGGGGCTATTTTGTTGTAAAATCTTTCAAAGGTAAATCGAGCAAAAATGAGGGGAATAGCGATAAGTGTGGTTTGCTCCTCAAGAGTGCGATCGCTTACCCTATGTTTCGATATAGTCTAGGCAAAGTAAGCATTTTGCTGTTTTAGATCCGCCCCTGAATTTCCAAAACTGTATCAGTCCCCAAGCGATCGCGCCTTGATGACACTCATTGAGCGTTAGGATTTGGACGAGAGAAAATCTGCTAGCTCTGGAATTTCGCCGGCTCTTGTCCAATCATTTTCTCCGACTCGGCGCACGTTGGTTTTAGCCGTGATTTTCTGTTGCGATCGCAACTGTTCTTTAGTATAAGGGCCAACGGGGCCACTGCGAAAAACTTCCCATAAAACTTGCTGGGAGGTTGCGGTTTTCCTGACTGGTCGCATTACAGTCGCGCCCAGTTCTCCCTTTATCTGGTTAAGTTCAACTTCGATCGGGTCAGCGGGTGTTTTAGCTTTGGTTTTTTTAGCTTTTTTAGTAGTTTTAGCTTTGCCTTTTGTAGCCTTAGCTTTGGTTGCCGCCATAATTTTAGCTGCCTGTTTGCGCCCCCAAAAATGCCACAAAATCATGGCGATTGTTGTCCAAACTAAGTACAAAGCTCCACTTAAAGCTTCCGAGGTTTCTGTAGGTTTTCCCTGCGATGCTTCACTCGACAACTCGTTAAGGATCGCGATGTAAATTGGTATGCTGGCAATGCCTGATAGCACGTTGGTATAAATTATTACAGTAAAATCGTGGGCTGCTAATTTCCAACTGGTTTCGTGACGAATAAAACTTTTGCTAACTGAGGCATTGTGTTTTTGGGTTTTCTTTTGCTGAAGGTGGTTGTATCCTGGAAAGCTTTCGGGCCACCAGCTTGCTATCCAGTTTGCCCAGTGCGCTCCGTAGTAGTGGATGGCAGCAAAAGCTGTGGCTGTAGCAAAAAACCACATAATTACTACTAGGAAAACTCCTAAACCTAAGAATACCTCTGATAAATTTAATTTGCTAGCTAGTGCTGCGACTATTATGCTGATTGCTGCAACAGGAAAGCAGCTAATTAGAGGGATGTAAAGAAGCTGTTGCGTTTTGAGGTAGGTATTAATTAATGGCCAGCAGAATACTATAAGAGAGTTGAATCGGCTGGGTATTTTCCAGTAGTAGAGATAGGCAGAAGCGATCGTGCTTAAGATGCCATAGATGAGGAGTGCTTTGTCTATATATACAGAGTAGCGGTAGTAATTTCTTGAATAGTAAATTGGTGCGATCGCATCTGCAACGGGGCTAGTCACTATTACCGCTAGGAATAGCACCAAGAATCCGGCTAGCCCTTCTTTCCAGTGTTGCCAAGATCCTGTAGGGGAGGTATTTGGGGAATCAGTGCGCGATCGCTCTAATTGATCGGCTAGTCGCACCGCTACATAGTGATAGCCAGCCATGAGTGGAATTTGACAAAACCAGGCAACTGTAGCTAATTTTTCTATATCGCTTGCGGTTCCGATGTTTCGCCAAAACAGGTGGATAATGCCGAAGAAGGTGACGTTTAATGCGACCCCACGCAACCATGAGGTAGGATATGGTAAGCCTTTTGGCCAGTTGGAAGTATCCATAAACCTGAGATGTTTGGTAGGGGTATCAAGATTGTCTCAGGTTTTGAGTTGTCCAATCAGTGTTTAGTGTCACATTAAAATTCAGCCCTCCCAGACATAAGAGCCTCAGAGGGCTGAAAACTATCAATTTGGCGGTCAATTAGCCTGGAGAGTCGTCAAGAAGGGGTCATTGGTGACAAGTTAAGAAGAGCGCTCGAAAGTCAAGAGGGACTTTCTCTAAAAGCTCAAACGTGTGAAACTCAGACTGGATGAGTCATCTAGCCCCGGTGAATCCCCATGAGCCGAACCCGAAAAACTAATAGAGA
>NZ_JAQMUA010000310.1:0-15783 GCF_028330895.1 Kamptonema animale CS-326
GACTGGGGGAAGTAGCGGTTTTAACATCTCCCACTGTTCGTTGCTTAAGTCTCCTCGGTTCATGAGCATTAACTGCTTGCGATCGCCTATTTTTACCTATTTTCTAGGATACAACGAGTTTGAAAACACGCCCTAGCCCCTTCTTCCCCTAGTCCCTAGCCCCTAGCCCCTAGCCCCTTCTTCTAAGTGCCAAAAGTGCGATCGCCAGCATCACCCAGTCCCGGTACAATAAAACCGTGTTCATTCAGATGCTCATCGATCGCAGCGGTATAAATATTCAAACTCGGATAAAGTACACTTAAGCGCTGCAAAGCTTGCCCAGCCGCCACCACAGAGATAATCCGAATCAAGCTAGGCTCGATCCCGCGCTGAGTCAATTCCTCCATTGTCTTGATAATCGTCCCCCCAGTTGCCAACATCGGCTCACTAATTAAAACCCGCGTTTCCGGGTTAAACTCCGGCGGTAATTTATTCAAATAACAACTAACTGCCAGCGTCTCCTCATTCCGCACCATACCGAGATGATAAATCGCAGCCAGAGGAACCACAGTCTGAATTCCTTCCATCAATCCCAACCCCGCCCGCAGAATAGGAATCACCACTAGAGGCGCTTCTGGATTGATAAACGTACCCGGACATTCAGCCAAAGGCGTTTGCACCATTGCATCCACCGTAGGTAGCCAATCTCGAATCGCCTCATAAGTCAACCACCGCCCCAATTCCGTCATCGCCGAGCGAAATAATACCGACGGTGTAGCAACGTCGCGGGCGACAGCTAGCCAGTGCTTGATTAAAGGATGAGGGGGGACGAACACGCGGAGTTGGGGAGGCATCGGTAGAAAATTAGAGAAAATAGGAGTTTGAGAAAGTTTTAGAGGCAAGGTGGAATTTTTCAATTTCCAACACCCAAACTATCATACCCCCGATCCGTAACGTCGCCCTCTGGGGGGCAAAGATACCGCCCAGAGGGTGGGGCTACCTATAGCAACCGCTAAGGCATATAAGTTATTGAAAATTTTTTCCAATAGAGTTGACATAAATTTGCAACAAGGTTATAGTGATTTTTAGTGTTCTCCTCTCAAAGGATCGGCAGACGGGGGCAGTCGGCAATGGTAGACTGTTCCCGCATTTTTTTCTTCACCAGAACTTTCCACATCATAGTAACGCCGCCATCCTGGGGGTAAAGATACCGCCAGGATAGCGGCGTTACAGACAATTGCCCTTGGCTTTCAGCCAAGAATTAGTCTAAAATCTAAAATTTAAAATCTAAAATCAAAATGTCCGTTTCCACCCCATCCCAGTCATTTTCTCCTATCCCCCGTCAACAAACCAAGGAATTTGATGTCATCGTCATCGGTTCAGGCATTGGAGGACTGGTGACAGCCACCCAGCTAGCCGCCAAGGGAGCCCAAGTTCTCGTACTCGAAAGTTACGTCATTCCCGGCGGAAGTGCGGGTTACTTTGACCGGGATGGGTATCGGTTTGATGTCGGGGCATCGATGATTTTTGGGTTTGGGCAAAAGGGTACTACTAACCTGCTCACCCGTGCCCTGCAAGCAGTAAATGTCAGCTTGGAAACCATTCCCGATCCCGTGCAGATTCACTATCACCTGCCTAACGGTTTGGAAATCCAAGTTCACCAAGTATATGAGAAGTTCTTGCAAGAACTAATTGATAAATTTCCTCAAGAGCGCGAAGGAATCAGGCAATTTTACAATGAGTGCTGGCAGGTGTTCAACTGCCTCAACGCGATGGAGTTGCTTTCTCTGGAGGAAGTGGGATATCTGATGCGGGTGTTTTTCAAGCATCCCCTTGCTTGTTTGGGGTTGGTGAAGTATCTACCTCAGAATGTCGGTGACATTGCTCGTCGCTACATTAAAGATCCAAATTTACTCAAATTTATTGACATTGAATGTTACTGCTGGTCAGTAGTTCCCGCTGACTTAACGCCAATGATTAATGCAGGGATGGTGTTTTCTGACAGGCACTACGGTGGCATTAACTATCCTAAAGGCGGAGTTGGGCAAATTGCTCAAAAATTAGTAGAAGGCTTGGAAAAAGCTGGCGGAACAATTCAGTATAAAGCTAGGGTAGCGCGGATTATTACAGAAAATGGCCGCGCGGTGGGTGTGGAATTAACAACTGGCGAAATTTATCGGGCAAAACGGATAGTTTCTAATGCTACTCGCTGGGATACTTTTGAGAAGTTATTACCTGCTGAGGCGATGCCTAGTAAAGAGAAGAAATGGCAGGAACGCTATCAGAAATCTCCTAGTTTTTTGAGTTTACATTTGGGTGTTGAAGCTTCTGTGTTGCCCAAGGATACGGCGTGTCACCATATTTTATTAGAAAATTGGGATAAAATGGAAGCACCGGAAGGGACGATTTTTGTGTCAATTCCCACATTGCTAGATCCGAGTTTGGCACCGAAAGGATATCATATTGTTCATACTTTTACGCCGAGTTGGATGGAGGAGTGGGAAGGCTTATCGGTGAAGGAGTATGAGGAGAAAAAAGAAGCGGCGGCGGGGAGAGTTATTGAGAGGTTGGAACGGATTTTTCCTGGTTTAGATGCAGGTTTGGATTATATGGAAGTCGGTACGGCGCGATCGCACCGCCGATTTTTAGGCCGCGAAGATGGGACTTATGGGCCGATTCCACAGCGAAAGTTATTGGGTTTGCTGGGAATGCCTTTTAATCGGACTTCTATTCCTGGCTTATATTGTGTAGGAGACAGTACGTTTCCGGGTCAGGGTTTGAATGCTGTGGCTTTTTCCGGGTTTGCTTGCGCTCATCGAATTGCTGTGGATTTGGGATTTTGAGTGTCGATCAAAGGTTAACGGTTAACTGTTAACTGTTAACTGTTAAGAAATTACTTAGTTATGACATACCCAAAACTATCCGTAACGCCGCTTTCTAGGCGGTAAGAATACCGCCTAGAAGGCGGCGTTACGTAATCGTGCATAAGTCCTGTTAGTTTGATGGTTTGGCCCAAAGGGTTAAAGCCATCCTACAAATGACTAGGTTTATTTACTTAGCAATTAGCGATCGCACGATTTTTATTGAACACGAAGAAAACCTTATTGGCTACATAACATTGAATGAATTTTTTTGTATCTACCTTTCGATATAAAAAACAATAACGTTTTCCCAAAAAAACACAAAAATATATAACTGAACCTTATTGATTAGTCATATAACAGAATAAAATTATTTTTTATTAAATTTTCACACTTCGTTAACATTTGCAGGGAAAATTTAGATATTCTCCTAATTTAAGACAAACTGGGGGAGTCCTAATCTGTGCGTAAAGCTAGGGATCGATGGGGCTCCGAACCAGATAACAGGGTGGATTTTTACAAAAAAACTTTAATTGAGGTCTTTACGGCAAGGTTCTCAAAAAACAGACCAGCTACCTACAAAGGAGGCTGTACCTTTCTTTAATGCTGTAGGCCATAAGCGAACCTAAAGGTAAACTAACCATGCAAAAAAATGATTCTCCCATGTATCTGCCAACCTTAGATCAAGTTATAGATCGCTTCCCCTTGGCAGTTGCACCGAATACACCATTAATAGAAGTGGTTACGCTCATGGGCCAGATTCACAGCAGTTGCCCAGTAGAGCAAGATATTCCCTGTGTACCTCTCAATCCCCCAACAGCAGAAGCATCCCAATCTCTGGCCGCACCCATTATTGGAGAATCCAGAGCAGGCTGCGTTTTTGTTATCGAAGATTCGACGCAAGAATTTTCTAAACGTTCAATTTTAAAAGGGATTTTCACTGAGCGGGATCTCGTTCAACTAATTGCTTCGGGTCAGAAATTAAGAGGAACTACTGTTGCCGAGGTTATGAGTATGCCAGTTGTCACCCTCACAGAATCTAAGGATCAGGATGTTTTCACTGCCTTAATCTTGCTGCGCCAACATCAAATTCGTCACTTGCCTATATTAAATACTAAAGGTCAACTCGTAGGAGTTGTTACGCCAGAAAGCATTCGGAAAGCGATGCTACAACCAGCAAATATTCTGAAGATGCGAAGCGTTGAAGAAGTGATGGCACTGGATGTGATCCAAGCTCCTCCTACTGCTTCAGTGTTGAGTTTAGCGCAGTTGATGGCCGAACACCGCGTAAGCTGTATTGTAATTGCCAAAGAGGTAGAACAGGAAAGTGAGGAACAATCTGCGGAATTTCCTCCCAATTCCAAAGGAAATATCTACCCTTTTCCCGCCAAAACTCACCCCCCCATTCCGATTGGAATGGTAACAGAGCGAGACATCGTACAGTTTCAGGCTTTAGAGTTAGATTTGTCTCAGGTAGAGGCTCAGATGGTGATGAGTACGCCGCTATTTTCTCTCAAGCCAGAAGATTCGCTGTGGGTGGCTCATCAAGAAATGCAGCAGCGTTATGTGCGGCGATTAGTAGTAGCAGGAGATCGAGGAGAATTGTTAGGAATTCTGACTCAAACTAATTTGCTGCGCGTCCTTGACCCTATGGAAATGTCAGGGATTATTGATGCTTTGCATTTGGCAGTAGAACAACGGACTAGCGAACTCAAAAGTGCGATCGCTTCCTTAAGTTTGGCTAACACTCAGCTAGAAAGCGAAATGGCCACCCGCGAACGGGCCGAACAGCGCCTCCGCCTCCTAGAATCTTGCGTAGTCAGTGCTAATGACGCGATTGTAATTATGGATGGAGGATTTTTAGATGCCTCAGATCCTACGATAGTTTATGTCAATGAAGCTTTTACTCAGATGACGGGTTATCGCCCTGAAGAAATTGTAGGTAAAACGCCGAATTGTTTACGAGGCCCAGCTAGCGATCTTGCCCAGATCGCGAAAATTCGCAGGGCGTTTTTGCGGCGAGAACCATTGCGAATTGAATTGATCAATTATCGCAAAGATGGTTCGATTTATTGGGTAGAGCTTAATAGCGTACCTGTAAATAATGAACAGGGAGTTTTAACTCATTGGGTATCCGTGCAGCGAGATGTTACCGATCGCAAACAGATGGAACAGGCACTTTTCGAGGAAAAAGAACTTGCTCAGGTGACGTTGCAATCGATTGGCGATGGTGTAATTACCACTGATGCTGGAGGTCGGATTTATTCTCTTAATCCAGTGGCTGAAAAACTTACAGGTTGGTCAACTACTGAGGCAAAAGGTTTGCTGCTAGCTAAGGTGCTGAGGATTGTGAATGAAATCACTCGCGTACCGATGGAAAATATTACTCAGACAGCATTGCTCGAGGATCGGATTGTTGACCAGACAAATAATGGGATTTTGGTAGCTAGATCCGGCCGCGAGTTTGCGATCGATCATTCCGTTGCCCCGATTCATACTAGCGATGGTCGCATTATTGGGGCAGTAGTCGTTTTTCGAGATGTTACTCAGGTTCGCACTCAGGCCCGGCAATTATCTTGGCAGGCAACTCATGATGCTTTAACTGGTTTAGTCAATCGCCGTGAATTTGAGTATCAGTTAGAACAGGCTATTTTGGGAGCGCAAAATCTGAAGGAAGAGCATATTTTGCTCTATTTGGATCTCGATCGCTTTAAAATTGTTAATGATACTTGCGGTCATATTGCTGGTGATGAATTGCTGCGGCAAGTGAGCGATTTGTTTAAAAGTAAGATTCGGAAAACTGATATTCTGGCTCGCCTGGGAGGGGATGAATTTGCTGTACTACTTTATCATTGCCCTCCAGAACAAGGATTGAATTCTGCCGAGTCTTTGTTACGATCTATTCAGAGTTTTCGGTTTACCTGGCAAAATAAAACTTTTTCTATTGGTGTCAGTATTGGTATCGCGGCCATTAATGTAGATGCAACCTCTAGTTCCTGTATTTTGAGTGCAGCGGATGTTGCTTGCTATGCGGCTAAAGATAAAGGCCGCAACCGCGTGCAGGTTTACCAAATTGGCGATCGCGAATTGGCAAAGCAGCGTGGCGAAACTCAGTGGGCTGTGCGAATTAACCAAGCTTTAGAAGAGAACTGGTTTAGCCTTTATTGTCAGCCAATTGTGCCTTTAATTAATGTCAAAGGTAGTCCAGAACACTGTGAAGTTCTCCTCCGCCTCCGAGATGAGAAAGGTCAGATGGTCTCACCTATGGCGTTTATTCCTGCGGCTGAACGCTATAACTTGATGCACTCGATTGACCGTTGGGTAATCCGTACTTTGTTTGGTTATTTGCAAGATGCTCCTAGTTTTGTCTTCCCCAAACAAGAAAATTCAAAATCCAATCTGTCTTTTTGTACTCTTGGTAAGGCGCGTCGTCAAAATGTTAATTCCCTTTATGCTGTGAATCTGTCAGGGGCTAGTATTAATGACGATCAGTTTATTGATTTCTTGCACGAGCAGTTTACTACCTATAGGATACCACCGGAAGCGATTTGTTGGGAAATTACCGAAACTCTAGCTATTGCCAATCTCAGTAAAGCGGCAAATTTTATTAGAAAACTTAAGGATTTGGGCTGTTGTTTTGCTCTAGATGATTTTGGCAGTGGGATGTCTTCTTTTGCTTATCTGAAAAGTTTGCCTGTTGATTTTGTGAAGATCGATGGCAATTTTGTGAAAAATATTGTAGATAATCCGATTGATTTAGCAATGGTGGAGGCGATTAATCGCATTGGTCATGTCATGGGGATTCAAACTATTGCTGAATATGTGGAAAATGAAGCTGTGATGGAAAAACTTAAAGAACTTGGGGTAGATTATGCCCAGGGGTATTATTTGGGAAAACCTCAGCCTTTTCATTTGATAGTTGCTGATAGTGAGGAGGAAGTTTTGGGGGAGTTTCCGGCAAAATCTCTGACTTTTGAAGGGAAGTTGGCCTGTTAAATAGAAGGAAGAAGGAAGAAAAATTTAGTTATCTAGGAGAGAAGGAAGAATGTTTATACAGTCAGCTTTTTAGCCATCCCGATCTTATGTTTAATTAGGTGGATTTACTTAGTAAGGGGAGTTTTGAAGTTATGCAATAATTTGCGATGGCTATTCTCTATAATTTACTGGCATTAATTTACTCGCACCATTCAGATTAACTCGTTTTATGCTACAATTCGATCGCCAATTAGAAACCATTTATGCTAAAGATCGCCGGGAATGGCGAGCATGGTTGGAGAAAAACTGTAACACTTCTAGAGGCGTGTGGCTGATCTACTACAAAGTCAAAAGTAATTTACCAAGTATTAAATATACTGAAGCGGTAAAAGAAGCCTTATGCTTTGGCTGGATTGATAGTAAGGTCAAATCATTAGATGAAGAACGCTATATGCAGATATTTACTCCGCGCCAGCCTAAAAGTGTCTGGTCAAAATTAAACAAGCAATATATTGAAGAACTGGTTACACAGGATTTGATGACTGAGGCAGGTATTAAAAAGATTGAAGCGGCAAAACAAGATGGATCGTGGACTTTGTTAGATGCAATTGAAGCATTAATAATTCCCCAGGATTTAATGCAGGCATTAGAAGCAAATGAGACTGCCAACAGATATTTTCAGGCATTTAGTAATTCCAATAAAAAGAGTATCTTGTTTTGGATTGACAGTGCTAAACGTCCAGAGACAAGGTTGAAGAGAATTGAGCAAACTATAAATTTAGCAGCAGAGAACAAAAATCCATTAACACGATAGGTGAAAGGCTGTGTTGAGTTTTGATATTGCTAGTTAAGCTTTTTCTCTTAAAGGATTGGTCCCTATTGAAAAGGCTTATCGCGTTTTAAGAAGACTAAACACTTGTACTGATTAACGATTGGTTTAGTCATCGATATTGAAATTTTTACCATTACTGCGAGTAAGGGTTTTACCCTCAAACTCGTTATCGTCGTCATATTTTCCGCTAACTGTAATTTTTTCACCTACAGTCAGGTTGACGCTACCGAGAAGACTAGAGTCTGCTTCAACTACAATTTGTCCGTTGGGGGTGTTCAAAACAAATTTATCATCATCGATGACTTTGACGACTTCACCGGCAATTTGAGAAATACTCGTGCGCTGACTTAAATTAGCATTGGTCTGAGCTAAAACTACTTCAGGGATAGTAAATGTCGCGATAGCAGCGATCGCAAGACTAAGCACGAATTTAAACTTCATTTTTTGAAACTCCCGATCGATTGATGTATGAGTATTTTAATATTTAGCTATGGCAAGCAAAGGTTATATAAATATAAAAAAGGATTTTATAGTAGTCAACATCTATCAAAAGGTAGGTATATGAGATCGCTCTGTGTTTTAATGTTAAAATTATAGCTGATAGTGGCTAATAGTGGCTATTTGCTACACTATAGTCTAGCTTTTCTCCCACATCCGCCCATGACAACATCTCAATTTTATATAGTCAAACAACCTCCAGGCCATTGCGAAATTATCCCCAGCGAACAAGTAGAAAAAAAAGAAAACCCCACCCTCCTAGAAAAGTGGGGCCCCTATAATTCACAACAAGAAGCGATCGCGCGTCGCATCGGTTTAATTCGAGCGGGAAAATGCCAACCTCAATAACAGCTAAAGTATGAAGACTTACACCTGGGGTTTCTTTGCTCGATCGCGTAATTCCTGTTTTACTTTTTACTCTTTGATTTAGCTTTCGTTTCCGCCTGATCGTTGCTTCCTTGCTTCGCGACAATCTCCTGAGTCAAAACATCCAAAGCCTTGGTATATTGCGGATCTGCTAGCGTCGCAATCTTATTGCGATCGCTCCTCAATTCCTGCTTTTGGGCCTCCGTCAGCTCAACCTTAAAATCTGGTTCAATCCCCGCATGATTAATATCCGTGCCATTGGGTGTAAAATACTTCGCGATCGTCACCGCCATCCCCGAACCATTGCCCACACCCCTTACTGACTGCACCAAACCCTTACCAAAAGTCTTGGTTCCCACCAAAACGGCTCGCTTGTTATCCTGTAAAGCACCCGATAAAATCTCACTAGCACTCGCAGAACCGCCATCCACCAAAACTACCAATGGTTTATCTGTCATCGCTCGTTGATTCGCTGTTTGGCGATCGGCTTCACCTAAGCGATCGACTGTGGAAACAATAGTACCTTCTTTAAGCCACATCCGCGCAATTTCAATACTTCCATAGAGCAAACCCCCTGGATTCGATCGCAGATCTAAGATATAGCCCGTTACCTTCTTTTGTTCCAAAGACTTGATCGCATCTCGCATTTCCGATGCCGCATTGGCGCTAAACTGATTCAAGCGGATATATCCTATATCTCCCGCTGAACTTTTGTTAACAGAAGAACGTACAGGATGAATTTCAATTTTAGCCCGCTTTAGCTTAAAATCTATTTCCTTATTTCCTCGTAAAATTGTTAGCGTTACTTGGCTATTAATCGGGCCGCGAATCAGGTTTACCGCCTGAGTCGTATCCATTCCCGCCGTACTTTTCCCATCAATTTTGGTAATAATATCTTTCGCCAAAATCCCAGCTTGAAAAGCAGGAGTATCCTCTATCGGCGAAATTACCACCAACTTTTTCGTTTCCTCATCTTGAGTTAGCTGAATACCAACGCCAGTCAATTCCCCAGAAGTATCAATCTGCATATTCCTGAACTCTTCCGGGTTCATGAACCGCGTATAGGGGTCATCCAGCTTCTTCAGCATTTCGCGGATAGCCTTATATGCTTCCTCGTCACTGGTATAAGTACGGTTAAGATAATCATTCCGCACTGCTTTCCAGTCAACCTGGTTGAAAGTACCATCTACATAACTTTTGTCAATTATCTGCCAAACTTCATCGACCAGTTCCTTGGGGCTCTGGCGAAAGGATGCTTGACTTTGGGAAAGATGAATACCTGCCCCAGTTACTGTGACAGCAGTCAGCATAACCGCTGTCGCACTTAGAATAAGCCCACGTTTTGTTATTACCATCTGTCTGCTGTGCTGGAGGAAAAGGTTGTGAAATAGTTAAGCTCAATGTAACACACGCAACGGTCAGGAATTAAAAATTAACAATTAAAATAGGACTATAAGTATCGCTAAGGTAAGGCCGCTGTCTCGGCGGTAAAGTCACTGCGGAGACGGCGGTGCTACCCAATTGCTGAAGGTAAATGTAAAGATGTACAGCGACAAGGGAGGCTAGCTCTAGAGTTTAGTACAAAGTATAACCCTAATTTTAGAGTAATTTAACTGGCTTTATTGAGGGGTAAAGCAGTTTTGTCATTACCTTTTCATAATTTGAGGGAGTTAAGGTGACGAAAAGTCGGATTTGAAGAGATTAATATTGCTATTGCTGCTAAATAGCAAAGAAATTATCATAATAGAGCTAAATAACCTGGGTTTTGATCGACTAATCTTTGAAGATGTTTTAAAAGTATAACAGACTTACGCAACCAACCAAAGAAACCGGGTTTTTTGACGAAAATACTTCGCCCTTATCCACAGATTCTCTCAAAAACCCGGTTTCTGGGACTCCCTGCGTAAGTCATATATAAGCGAGTCAAAAAATTACTCACAAGGTGCTGGTTTCTTCAAATCTCAGCATAAGCCTTGTGAGTTTTTTCACACCCTACCCTACTTTTAAAACCTCCTCTAAGACTCACGTCCTGATGACCATTTATCACGCCATTTAACCGTGCCTTCGTGAGCTAAAACCCAGCGGCGGCAAACTAGATTTTCTCGCAGGGGTGACTGTCCCTCCCGCAATAAAACGTACTTGTAAGCAATCAACTTGCCCGCACTTTCATCAAAAGGAATCTCACCAAACCAAGTATTAGTATTGATGTATTCCAGTGGGTAAGCCTTGCTAATATCCCAGTTGCCCAATTCTGGACAATCTCCAATCACAACTACTCTTTCTCCAGGCTGAGTTTGAACGCTATTGAGCTGAGCTCGCACAATTACTTGACCTTTAACTCGCTCGCCGACGTGACTGAAGATAATTACTTCCTTAGAATCGAGTTCTAAATTATGCAACATCCTGTCTTTAACTTCAAACTTACGGCGTGATAAAACGTCCGTATGTTCTCCATCTGGTAACTCAGTATCAACCGATTCAATTGTTACAGGAATACCCCGATTCATGGCTACAAATACCACTGAATCGCGATATCGCCGCACGTAACAATAAACATCAGGAGTCAAATACTTTTGCCAGTGGCTACCCATTGAAATAGCAGGATTTAGCCGCCGTATACCAGAGAGCAATCGCAGATCGCGGTAAATTGGCGTGTCGGTTTCCCAACTTTCCATCATCGGGCGGTTGTAGGGGTCATTGCCGCCATCTGTATCATCGTGGAGGTACTGTTCAGTACCATAATAAATGCAGGGAATACCGCGAGTTGTCATAATTAAATCAATCGCCAGCCGCAGCATTTCTGGGTCAGGATTTAATGATTGAAACCGGGGCATATCGTGATTGTCAATAAATGTAATCAACTCCGTTGCCCCGTAATAGCGATGATCCAGGTTCAGAACATCCTGAATTAAATTAAATCCTCCTTCCGCACCCTGTGCCAAAGCTCCTCGAATTGCCACGCATAAGCCAAAGTCCAACATTGTCATTCCAGACTCATTGGCAAATTCAACTGATTTGTCGCTTCTGGGATCGCTATAAATCCACTCTCCAAAGATGAAAACATCCGGTCTGTGAGTTAAAATATCAGCGTTAAATTCTTGCCAAAACCAGATCGGCATATGCTTGACCGTATCCACTCGTAAAGCATCAACACCTCGGTCTAACCATTGTTTAATCGCTGATTTGATGTAGTTTCGGTATTCGATATTGTTTTCATTGAAAGTAGCTAAACCACTAAGTTCGCAGTTTTGTACCTGCCATTCATCTTCCCAGTTTTGAACCTCGCCGTAGTGGTGATACCAGTTATTTTTGTCGTCGTTGAAATCAGCTATTTTCACTCCGTCGTCGTAGAGTTCGCCCTTTTTACCACTAAAATCTGGGTTGCTGTGATTGCAGACAATATCCAGAATAAGTTTCATATTCCGTTTGTGCAGTTCAGCAATTAAGCGGTCAAACGTTGTATTTCTTGTTTCTTGAGTTTCATTAAGAGAAGGGTTTTCACCTTTAGCTATGAAACGAGGATTGAGCCGTTTAAAATCTTTGATCCAGTAACCGTGAATAGCGGCTTGTTCGATAAACAAGGCTTCAACTTGCTCAAACAAAGGAGTTAACCAAAGTGCTGTCACTCCCAGATTTTTTAAGTAGTCAAGTTTATCAATAACTCCTTGTAAGTCACCACCCCAATATTTACCCCAGTCTTTTCCTTCGGGATCGTAAAGTTCCGGGTTTGGCCCTTCGCTATTTTCCGCATCGCCATCGAAGAAGCGATCGACTACGATGAAATAAATGGTTTCTTGGCGAAATTCTATATCTCTGGTATATAGAAATTCTAAGTCAATCTCGCTTTCCTGTTTAACTTCTTCTACTAGAGCTTCAACTTCTGCTTGGGGATTATTTACATGATATTGTTCTGAAGTTTGAGTGGGAGTAACGGGTGTCATAAGATTAGCTTTCAGATATAGTTTAATAGCAAAATTTGCTTAACAGTGAGCAAGGCTATATTTGCTCACTGTTAAGACTGCCTTTTACAGCATCATACGGAATGTTTTTGTGCGTGCAATCTTCCTTTAGACGGAGGGCGGACTCATGGTTGAGGAGAAATGTCACAGCCGTCGATAAGTAGAAGGAAGAAGGAAGAAGGAAGAAGGAAGAAGGAAGAATGTTTATACAGTCGGCTTTTTAGCCATCCCGATCTTATGTTTAATTAGGTGGATTTACTTACTGTCATTAGTTCAGTGACGTAACGCTGCCATCTTGGGGGTGACATGACCCCCAAGATGGCAACCGTACTGTGATTTTACCTAAGTCTTGATGTAATTAATTCCGTCCGACTACTTAAAGCATTATTACTGCTAACTCACTACCGCCAACTCAGAACTAACCGCAGGGTGTTCTACCCGAAATACATTCGCGCTGAGGTTAGCAACAATTTGTTTCCCTTGCTGCGTCAGTTCCAAATATGCGATCGCATCCTTAATATACCGATAGACCCCATTCCAGTAAAATTTAGGATATGCTTGCAACATATCCCCCGGAGTCTCATAGCCCCAAATCTGATTCATGCCTGACTCCTCAAACTCATAAAATAGCGCACCAATCTTTTGCAAATATCGCGGGTCGCTAAACTGACCAATAAAATCAGCAGCCCGCACCAAACCAGGATAATTAATCGTATCTTGCCGATCTTCCCCCGCAGGCACCGGAAAACGAGTTAGCTCAATATTGCGCTTAATTATCTCAGTATCGATCAGTTTGTGACCGCCAAAACGCTCATCAATAAACTGTTTTCCTCGGTCAACTCGATAAGGCGCGAGGCTAGCATCCGTCGCCCCAAACGGCAAAGAAACCTTAGTCTCCCCTATACCAGCCGCATATACTCCCAAATCGCATCGATCTTGGCGGCAGACACCTTTAACATACCCAATATCATGACAAAGCAGAGATATGTGAAAATGCAGCCAATCTTCGCAAGAAACACCACCCTCACGGATGTGTTTGCCACGCAAAATTTCCTGTCCCACTAACGTCACTAAAATAGTATGTTCGATATTGTGGTAAAGCGCATCACTATTAGCAATATTTTCCAAAGCCATACTGCCCGTCCAGCCAATAATATCTGCGTAGTCGGACTTGTACCCTCCGTAAGTATGGTGATAGCCATCAGTCAGCCGTTTCACGAAATCATCAATCAGCAGCTCAGTTGCATTAAACATCTTCAGTTCCTTTACCCAAACTGAGTCTCGAATTTACCGTTGGACTTTTTTACCTGCTACTACCGTTTGATGTTGATTTTGACCAACCTACCTATCTGGATTCAATGGTCTGTACAGACTTGTCCACCAATATGAGTTATTATTGCTCAAATTACGGAAATAAACATCCCGGATACAATCCCACTTTCAGGAAATTTTAACATCCATTTGCCATACTCTCACAATCCATCCAATAAGTTCCCGATCGCCCCTTCGATTAGCAGTAAGGCGTAACATCTTCCCCGCATACATCTGCCAAAAACGACAGCGCCCGGAAACGCAACCATACCAACTCGTCATAAACCGGGTTGAGTTTGCAAAGAGGTGGTATGTGGAAAAGCTGATGACCCCATAGGTAAATGTCTCTCTCAAAGGGACATTGAGCCGGAATAAACTCGCACAGTCGTCGAGCCACTTGGGGGTCACGCACCTCAATCCCATCCAGCCATTGACGCAGCGGGTGCAGGAGTTTATCTTTAAGACTTGGGTGCAATCGATCGCTTTCTGAGAAAATATTTGTAGTAATTTCCATGACTAACTTCAGAAATTGTTCTCAATCAAGGCTATTTCAGCCTGTTTCAATCATCAGCTAAATTCACCGTTGTCTCTGTGATGCAAATAAGTCCTCTCTGTGACTTTCACAGCAGTGGGATGTGAGGTAAATCAGCTATTTTTGTGATTTTAAACAGGTTAAGAGTGTGAGGCGGATCGCGGAAGGTGCAGGATTGTAGAGCTTTAAGCTTTGAGTTTTGAGATTGCTTCGTTCCTGACAATGCGCTTTACCCTACAGGTAGGCTAAGCCAAAACTGTACATGAGCTTTGAACTTTGAGTTTAAAGACCTACTCAAAAGCTTTCTCGTTCTACTACTAATCATCGGGGCTTCTATAATATTTCATAGCTGATAACTTATAACTACCTTACCATAAGCTTTATTTCCACTTAGTTAAGAATTGCAATTTATTACTCTGTCAACTTACCGCTCTCGGTTTCAGATGATGGCTAACCAACAACATCAATACGCCGATTTTTCTCAACAATACAATCCGGCAAATACTATTTTAGATAAACTCCCTGTCGAAGTCAAAAAATGGGCTGAAAGTTTGCCTTGGAACCAGCGGCGTTACGTTTTGTCCTTGTCTTACATACTTTGTGCATCTTCTCCTCAGATGCAAGCAGAGTTTTTGGATGATTATACAGCAGATGGCTTAGTTTCAAAAATGCTAGAAGATGTCGATACTCTCAACAGAGTCAAGCAACATCTCATCGGTTTTCGTATTCAAACTGAACTGAATGAATCTGTACTTAGAGGCTATATTCGACAATTTTATATCCATTCTGCTCAAGATACACACCGACAACCCGATCAATACTTAGAATCAGCATTACGTTTAGTTTTGAGTACAGAAGAGCGCAATAATGTTTTCTCTTATATTTTAGGAATTGAGTTCATTAAAATTATGTTTAAAATGAGTTGGTTGCAGCAGGAAAGGTTGGCAAGGCTACAGAAAAACCAGGAAATTTTTATTAATAGTTACATCAAGCCGATTCAATACGCCCATAAACTCAACGGTCTAGTTGTACCTAAAGATGAAAAAATATTTTTTGCCCGCCGTACTTATTATATCAAAGTTCCTGAGATTAGCTATAAAAAGTTGATCGAGTTAGTCATGGCAACTTTTACTACAGATAAAGTTAGCAATTGTGGATTTGCTATTATGCGTCATATAAATTCTTTCCGCTTTGATTACGAATATATTTTTAATTCTGCACCCGACGATATCTTTCCCCCAGAATTTGAATCTATCCCTAATTAAATTAGAAGAAGGGACTAGGGGCTAGGGGCTAGGGGCTAGGGGAAGAGGGGGAGCAACTTAATCAATTAAAAATTAAAAATGCAAAATTAAAAATTGTGAGATTTAATTTTTAATTTTTAACTTTTAATTAGGGCTTGCTGAATCAGTGCCCGGAGGTGATGCAGTCTGGGTTATGCGATCGCGGAGGGAGAGTATGGTGCAAGAA
>NZ_JAQMUA010000028.1:0-37926 GCF_028330895.1 Kamptonema animale CS-326
AGCTTTTCTGTACATGGTGAGGGATGGTGATGCAAGGCTTTTGACCTATTTTACCTGTTTTTCTTGCACCATACTCTCCCTCCGCGATCGCATAACCCAGACTGCATCACCTCCGGGCACTGATTCAGCAAGCCCTACTTAGATTTAGCCATTAGCCATCAAGGGATAAGTCCTATTTCAGCCCTTTTCCTTCTGCCTGCGACTATAGCAAATGTGTGAAACCCAGTAACGCTGACCTTGTTACTGGGTTTCGGTTTACTGCCCATTTGCACACGCTTAAACATTTAAGTCACGGGTTGAAAAGGATAGCATCGCGCTCTACCAGTTGAGCTACCCCCCTTTGTTGGTAGAGGGGGCTGGATATGAGCCAGCAACCTCGATGATGTCTTGTTGCCCTGACAGTAGTTTTTGCGATCGGCAGTGAATGCTGAGTTTAGAGTAATAGTTTGCTACTGAAATTGTACGCAACGCTGCCTCTACCAATTGGGCTACCTCGCCGCATAGCGAGGGCAGGATTTGAACCTACACTGTGACGTTTGTACGGTTGAAGTTAAAGTTTGAGATTGAGCTTGTACTCTATTTATAACTTAAACCAACATCACAAAAAAAGCAAGCTATCAACTAAATAAATATTGCAGTACGCGATCGCCAATTCTTAGCTCTTCCACTTCCGTATTATTAGCTTCCTCACGGGCAAACTTAACAGCTTGCTGTAGCTTTTCCAGCCTTTCCAATAACTCATTAACTCGCTGCGCAGGCAAGGCTCCTGAGAATTTCACCGTCCGCCAATAGCCGACAGTGATATCTTCATAATAAACTTCAACTTGTGCTGGATGGTGTTCTGTAGCTTGAGCCTTAACGTGATTGCGCGGAGCTTTAAAAGTCTTGAGAGTTTGAATTGGTTCTGTTGCCCAACAGTCTGCTGAAGCATCAAACGTCCAAGTTTCCGAAGCTTCTAAAACTGGCAATTTTTTAATAAATACCTGTAAATCTGCCAATTGCTTTTCTAGAAACAGCAAATAACTAACTGGCACTTGAGCCAAAATGACTTGACCATCCACAACCACGTCAGCACGAGCGCGGCAATTTGTCCAGTCTTTAGTTGCTACTACGTCAAAAAGTTTAGTCAAAATTTCAGTGGTTTTGCGAATAATCTCCTCTACCTTGACTTCAACTTTTTTAGACTCTGGCGGAAATTGTTCGCCCTCCTCGTCTTTAGGGCGATAAGTCCGCGATATTCCAGCCAGTAGCGCTGGCTTTTGCAAGGCTCTTTGAGCCTCTGCTAATTCTTGGATAGAGCGGCTTTTTATGCCTTTCTCAATCGCGATAATTTGGTTTAGACGTGCCATTTTAGCTAGGGACTAGGGGTTAGGGGAAGAAGGGAATAGAATCAAGGGGTTCAGAAATGAGCGAGTGTCTTAAAAGCCTTGAGGTTGCTATATAGTTCTTCCGAGCTAATGTATTATTTTTGTAGTATACTATGTTTTTAAGAGTTTGTCTAGTAGTAGAGTGGGGGTTCGGCAAAACAAAACTTGTAACTCATCGCTATAGATTCAGGGCTGACGCACCCAACCAAAGAAACCGGGTTTTTGACGAAAATACTTAGCTGTTACCCACAGATTCTCTGAAAAACCCGGTTTCTGGAACCATGAGCGTAAGTCCTAAGATTGTTGGTAGCGATCGCCCACCTTAGAAAGGCTATAATTCCTAATTAAAGGGTATTTCCACCGAGCGCAAGAACTTCGCGCTCTCTTCTGGTAATGCGGTATTGATATACATTCCGCTGCCTAACTCAAACCCCGCTTGCCTGGAAACTCTGGGAACAATAGCGATATACCAATGAAAATATTTTGTCCCCATTTCCCCTGTTGGTACAGAGCGGATAGTATAATTATAGTCGGGATTATTTAATCCATGATAAAGCTTAGCAAGTATAGTTTTCATAGTAGAGGCGAGGTCGCCAATTTCCTCATCGGTGATATCATCAAATGAAGAGGAATGACGACGCGGAAAAATCCAAGTATGAAAAGGTGAAAGTGCAGCATAGGGAATAAAAGCGACAAAATATTCGCTTTCAATAATTATTCTTTCTTTTGCGGTTAGTTCGTCTTGTAAAGTTTGACAAAATAGACATTCTCCCGTATCGTCAAAATATCTAATTGCTTCGTCAATGCGAGTGCGAAATTGGTAAGGTACAACTGGTGTAGCGGCTATTTGTGAGTGGGGATGTTCTAGAGAAGTGCCTGCACTTTCGCCGTGATTTTTAAAGATAATAATTGTCTCAATGCGGCTATCTTGCCTGATTTGTGAATATCGTTGGCGGTAAACTAAGAGGATATTCGCTATATCTTCAACATCTAATAAAGCTGTAGTTAAGTCGTGGCGGGGATGTTCGACAATCACTTCATGGTATCCCATTCCCAACATAGTGCGGTGGATTCCATCTGATATCCTAACTCGTGCTTGGGTGGGCGATAAAGCGGGAAATTTATTGAGAATTGCCCTTACTTTCCACCCATTGCGATCGCACAAGCGGAATGCTTCAAATGTCCCATCCTCCTCATTACCTACACAAAAGGGGCAATCAATCTGATGGGGAGACAAGGGTTTTAAGTTTTTGATTGGTAGGGCAAATTGGTCGGGTCTTCTTGCCCTTTCAGTAGCGATGATTACCCAATCTCTGGTAATTATATTTTGTCTGAGTTCAGACATCCTTTAACCTTCCATTTTATCACAACTTTAATTGATTAGGTATTAACCTTAAGTATTAATTAGCCATTAGCAATTTGTTCACAATTAGCCATTAGCAATTAAGATTGAGGAACGCTATAGTTTAAAATGTGATTTGGATTCCTAACTAAAATTTGCTCATGTGCCGCTTACTCGGCTACCTCGGCCCATCTATTCTACTCGATCGCATCCTGTGTAAACCGGAGCATTCGCTGATTATCCAAAGTTATCAACCCCGTGAGATGACATCAGGTTTACTCAACGCCGACGGTTTTGGTGTAGGCTGGCATCACCCACAGCAGGAAACTGACCCATTTACTTACAAGAGTACAGTTCCTATCTGGAATGAAGTCAACATTTCCAGCCTCAGTCGTTACGTTGAATCAAACTCCATACTAGCTTACGTCCGCAGCGCCACTGCGGGTCAAGCTTTAGATTTGAGTAACTGCCAGCCATTTGTGCGCGATCGCATTCTATTCGTCCACAATGGTGCAATTAAACATTTTCGGCAAACACTGTACAGACCAATTCGCAATCTCCTAAGCGATCGAGTCTACCAATCTATTGACGGCACAACAGATTCAGAGCATATATTCGCCTTGTTTAACGAATTGAGAGAGAACAATAGTTTAAGCCTAGAAGATGCCTTATACAAGACATTAACTATTCTAGCAGAAATGGCAAATCCCCCCACATTTCCCTTGAGTAAACAAGGAATAGAACTTTCAGCTAATGTCATCATCAGTGATGGTTCCCAGCTAGTAGCTTCTCGCTTTGCCTTGGGAAATACGCCTCCCTCCTTGTATTGGCTACGGGACGATCCAACTTTCCCGGAAGCTGTCATCATTGCTTCTGAACCTCTATTTGCTGGAAATTGGCATTCTTGTCCCGAACAAAGTATTATCAGTGTAGGAAAAGACTTTGATATCAACATCCGTACAATTTCGTAGAGAAGCGATATCACTCGCTTTGCATCGATGTCGCAGCGGCACCTTAAAATTATTTGAGCGTATAGATTGGGATACCTTTTGCCGCCAAGCACATCCAGAATTCAGTCCCGCCGGCTGGCATCTCGGCCACATTGCCTACACCGAAGAATTATGGTTATTGCAGCGATGTGCAGGGATCTCGCCTTTATTTCCCAAGTATCGGCAAATGTTTGCCGCTGATGTTTTACCTAAAAAAGAACGGGTTTATTTGCCCACATTTGCCGAAGTATGCTGTTACTTAGATACTGTTAGAAAACAGGTCTTAAATTACTTAAATAAAGCGCCGATAGAAGAACAAGAACGCCTCTGGCAATTTGTAATTCAGCATGAAAGTCAGCATTGTGAAACAATTTCTTTTGTCTTGCAGATGCAAAGGGAGGAAAAAGAAATACAGCAGTTGTTATCAAGTGAATTAAATGCACCCTTCTCTAACTATCTTTTTAGACAGAAAAGAATGGTAGATCCGGGAGATTTTGTTTTGCAGTCAACTGAGTTAAAATCTACTTTAGGCGAAAGAGAAGACGGTATTAATAAATTACCAATCGCCAATAACTTATCCCCTTCTCATTCGCCCATGATTGAAATTCCGGCGGGAAAATTTGAAATGGGAAATGATGGCATTGACGCTTTAGATAATGAGCGATCTAGCCACCTGCATTACTTAGAAACCTACTGCATAGATCCCTACCCTGTCACCTGCAATCAATACCGAAATTTTATAGAAGTAGGCGGCTATCAAAATCCCCAATACTGGTCAAAAGCTGGCTGGAAATGGCTGCAAAACAATCCAGTAAACCAGCCCCTTTATTGGTCAAATAACCCAACTTTTGACAATCATCCAGTTTGCGGTGTTAGCTGGTATGAAGCAGAAGCTTACTGTCAATTTATGGGCAAGCGACTCCCCACAGAAGCAGAATGGGAAAAAGCCGCTAGTTGGAGTTCGCAAACAAACATTAAAAACATCTATCCTTGGGGAGAAAAAGAACCGCAACCCCATCGGTGCAACCATGACAATACTGTTGGAAAAACTACACCTGTATATACATATCCAGACGGGAAAAGTGCTTATGGCTGTTGGGATATGTTAGGTAATGTTTGGGAGTGGACATCCTCCTGGTTTCATGCTTATGAGGGGTTTGAAAGCTACCCTTATCCGGGATATTCTCAAACTTATTTTGATGGGGAACACCTAGTTTTGAAAGGAGGTAGTTGGGCAACTCGTCCCTGGGCTTTGCGTTCTAGTTTTCGCAACTGGTATCATCCCGGAGTGCGACAGATTATAGCAGGTTTTCGCTGCGCTAAATAGTTTTAATCTCAGCTCCAAAGATGAGCGCAGATGTTTATAATATTATTTGTGTTCATCTGTCTTCATCAGCAGTTAAAAATCACAAAAGTAGCATTTTGGCAATAGATATTATGAAATATTCAAGAATTTCTGAGACAGAAAAATTAGCCAACAGTTGGGAAACACGGCTATACTTAGAGCAATTAGTTACTCCCTCTGTACCCTCAGAAATGAGTGGGAGTGATGTCATTAATGGTTTGAGTCAACACCCTAAATCTCTGCCGCCTCGCTATTTTTACGACGATCGCGGATCGAAACTATTTGAGTTAATTTGCGAGTTGCCGGAGTATTACTTAACAAGGACTGAGACAACGATTTTGCAAGAATGTGCTAGCCAAATCGCACATTTAACTGGCCCTGCTGAAATTGTAGAATTAGGCAGCGGTAGTTCCACTAAAACCCGGATTTTGCTAGATGCTTATTCCCAATTAGGATATCCATTACGTTATTTGCCAATTGATATTAGTGAAACTATTTTAGAAAGCAGTGCTTATCAACTTTTGACCGACTATCCTTCCCTTGAGATTCATGGAATTGTCAGCACTTACGATTTAGCTTTAGCGAAGCTGACACCATCACCTTTACCAACTCGAATGATTTGTTTTTTAGGCAGTACGCTAGGTAATCTCAATCCTGAAGAATGCGATGTTTTCTTTTCTCAAATTGTCGGTGCAATGCGGCTAGGAGAGTATTTTTTATTAGGCGTTGACCTTCACAAATCTAAAGATATTTTAGAGCCAGCATATAACGACAGTCAAGGGGTGACGGCTGCGTTTAACTTGAATATGCTACAACATCTCAATCGTCTGTTTGAAGGCAATTTTGATTTGACGCAGTTTCAGCATTGGGCTTTTTATAATGAAGAATTTCACCAAATTGAGATGCACTTGCAGAGTAGGCGATCGCAAACTGTGGAATTGCGCGGTCTAAATTTGACAGTTGAATTTGAGGAGGGGGAAACTATCAGAAGCGAAATTTCCCGGAAGTTTGACCTAAAGATAATTCAGGAAGAATTATCGCGCCGAGGTTTAGTACCGTTGCAAGTTTGGACTGATAAAAATCATCGCTTTGGTTTGATGTTGTCGCAGTTGCAGTCAAAATTGGGATAATATAGCGGTTTTCGGGTAATTGGTAATTGGTAATTGCTAATTGCTAATTTATGATTTATAGCAACCGCCACAACTTTTAGGACATTCTCGATCGCCCAAACCCTTTCTCTAATTTCATTTTCCTCCTGTCTCCTGCCTTCTGCCTCCTGCCTCCTGCTATATATCATGTCCGCTTAAATAATTGTCATGCGATCGCAGGGAAGCAATCTCAAAAGCTTGCGCTTGCTTCGAGTCTTATTTGCCGGAGATGATTACCTACTTCTGACCTAACGCCGTTCTCTCAGTGGTAAAGATACCGTCCAGAGGGCGGCGTTACAGACAAATTAACAAATCGGTCGCTGTCCGGGTTTCACCGCATGAATATACTCGCTACCTGAGAGCGGCCATCCTCTTTTATAATAAGCTTCCTCTGGCTTGCCCCATCCCAACTGTAAGAGCATTTCTAAAAAATCTAACTTCTCCCACTTCCAGATAGCAGCCCATTCAGTCCGCTGCACGATCGCGTCTACATCCTCCGGCCCAATTTCCCGATAGTCCTTGCCACTGTTAATACTTAAATACAAGTCCATTTCAACTGTTACTCGCTGCCAGAATTCCACTATAGAAGCTTTAGCCTGTTTTAATACCTTTAAATCAATAGGCAAAGCAATTAATTGATCGTCCACGGCAGGATAACACAGAGTATCGCCGTTGAGGGTTATTTCTCGCCAGACAATCCCAGAAACTTGATGTTCCTCCTGGTATCGGTGAACAGCAGCTTTAAAATCCTGATAAGCCGTAAACTTTTGAACGCCATCAGATTTCAGAAAGCGGTCAATCACAGGGTTGCCTGTCGAAGGTGCCGCTGCCAGCTTGAGACGCTGCCCTTGTAGGCACGCTTGGCGCTCTGCCTCTAAAATTTTAATAAGTTCTGCCGTGCTGTAGACTTTGGACATCAGAAGCCCCTTATTTTTGCCAAACAGCCCTTCTGATTTTAGATTTTAGCCCAGATTTGGCACTCTCAACTGTCACAAGGATAGAAAACCTAGAAACAGAGTAAAATTTTGAGTATAAATACTCTTTACCTTCGGGCTTTTACCTTCTCCTGTAAGTCTTTTCTATTTGAGGTGTTCGACGGTCAGAAAACCTTGAGGCGATCGCTAAAAATGGCGTAGCGATCGACATTACTCAGTCCCACCGACAATTTCACATTTTGTCAAAATTGTCAATACATAAACCCTATTTCCTTCCCAATCCCCACTCACAATTTCGATAAAAAACTGGACGTGGTGAGATGGTACTCTCTAAAGAAATACTGTGTGTAAAAGTGGGAGTAATAAACAAATGAAAAAATTAGGTCGCCTGTTGGCAGTATTCACCTTGTTGGTAAGTTGCTGGGGATGGCTGGGACATCAGAATGTTCTGGCCGCAGATTTCAGCAATTTGGTCTTGCCTTCATCTTCCTTGGCCGCTGTCACGCCGAGAACTAATCGGGCCGATGAGAAGCTGGCCACAGAATATGGCAAAAAACTTGATTTGAACAACAGCGGTGTGCGAGATTTCCGGCAATATCCAGGGATGTTTCCGACTCTGGCGGCATTAATTATTAAGAATGCTCCTTACGAAAATGTTAAGGATGTGCTCGATATTTCAGGTCTAACTCAAGCTCAGAAAGACTTGCTGCAAGCTAACCTGGATAACTTCACCGTTACTGATGTCGAATCAGTTTTCATCGAGGGTGACAACAGATTGAACAACGGACTTTACGACTAGACAAGTCATTTTAGAACTTACGCAGTCAGATCCCTGAACTCCCTTAAATAATTGGGCTTTGAAGACCAACCAACATCGGGAGTAATGAGAAGCTCGCAGCTTCAGCCTAGTGCGTAAGCCTTAATATTTGTTAAAAGTCATTAGTCCTGTGTCTGGGAGCTGATGTCTGTTAATCGTTGCCTACTTGCTGGAACGGTGACAGACAGCAGCTCTCAGACAATAATAACCAGGAAGAGGCAGGAGGCAGGAGAAGGCAGGAGGCAGAGGGCAGGAGGAAAATGCAATATATAGAAAGGGTTTGGGCGATCGAGAATGCCCTAAACGTTGTGGCGGTTGCTATAAATGGCTAAAGACGATTTTCCTTTGCACGGCAATCTACCCGATCGTTTCGACGTATTGGTTGTCGGCTGAGGAATTGCGGGTGTCCACGCGGCTCTTTGCCTCCCAGAACACTTTCTAGTAGGCTTGATTAGCAAAGAGGCTTGATCGATTTCTGTAAGCTAGTGGGCCCAAGACGGGATCGCAGCCGCGATCGCCCCTGACGATTCCTTGCGGGAATGTCTAGTTTTTGCGGCACAAAGGGCGAAGGAAGAAGGAAGAAGAGGGAATGAGCAAGAAGGAACGAGGAATGAGGAGTATGGCGAAGTAGGCGATAATATTTCAAACTTTACAATTGAAACTTTAGAAAATTAGCCTCTCCAACGAGGTATGATACAAGAGTTCCCGAAAGAATTACCTATTTTGATGTGGTATAGTGCTGGGATGTGTCGGAGGAAAAAGGCTTTAGATGATGCGATCGCTCAAGTTGAAATTTGCCGCGAACAATTGGCTACCCTTCCCCTCAGCCAAACTATACTGAATTTACAGCCGGGCAAAACTCTTAATTTTTCTCTACCCAGCCCATATAACTTCCAATTGCGAACTTGGGTAGAAACTTACAACTTACTCGATGTCGGCTACTTAATTCTCAAAAGTGCAGGCTTCGGATTGAAAGTAAAGGCAGTCACTACAGGTTAGACTATCCCCTCTCAGACCCAGACTGGTACCGCCACACCAAGCGTGCGACTAGATAGTTGGAGCAAATCCCCTAGTATCAGAAATCCCTAAACTCGACACCGTACAAAGATTAGCGCGTCCCAGTGCCATCACTTTTTGGATTCCCATTTGGATCGGGTTCGTAGTTTGCACAGTTCAAAAAAGCCGACAGCTCGGAATTTACTGCTGTGGGTCTGCTTGAGGTCTGTTTGCTGATTTCTGTAACCGCGATCGCCATCCCTGGTGTACTTAAATGTACCCCAAGCGCCAATACTGCCATTGTTGTAAGCTTAAACCAAGTACCCATATTACCCAAAGCCCCATAAAAGTCACCACATTAAATACATTCCCCAAGAACTTAATTATATCCGCCATGTCCGTATATTCACTGACATTCTTATATTTTTAAAATTTTGTTTGAGTAGATTCTCAGAAAGGCATTCAACTCAACGCTGATTTAGTCACTCCGAGTTATTAACAGAATTTTAGCTGATACAGCATTAAAAGATTCTTAAGACTTTCATAAATTTGACTTATCGTTGTTAGGGAACTACAACCTAAGCACCAACTTATAGATTTGTGATTGACAGACTTGACATTTACTAAAAACTAAGCTATTTCATTTCTTGATTGTAGCAGAAGTTACGCCCAATAAAGTCAACCCCCCTAAAAAATTAGGAGGGAAGTCTGTATTCAACAATACATTATTTGATTGACACTCCCCTCTAAAAGAAGGTAGGTTTGCGACGCAGTTAAATTTTGTCAGGCTTAAATTTTGCAAGCATAACCGAACTCAGTTATTATTCAGAGGCTAAAACTCCCCTGGATTGTCAAAAACAGTTAACTGTTAACCGTTAACAGTTAACAGTTAACTCTTAAGATTTTTCTGGCAAACTCGCTTCCAACTTCAGACAATTGCGACCGTCGATTTGCAAGCAGTAATCGACCCGATCCATGAGCCTACTCATAATCAACCAGCCATAGCCGCTTTCCTGTTTAGCTTCAGGCTGTGGTGGGAGATAAGTATCCATTTCATAACCTTTACCGTAATCCCAGATTTCCAAAGCAATATCGCGGTCTTGTAATTCCAACCGCACCAACACAGGTAAATTGGGTTGGTCTCTGTGAGCATGGCGGATGACGTTCGAGTAGGCTTCTGCCAGCACCAAACGCAAGCGATTCGATTGGCGGGGCCAATCGATATGCTCTCCTAGCTCAACTTCCAAACTACTCAGCAACCAGTGTTCGACAATAGTCAAAAATCTCAAGTCGCTCGGCACGTGAAGCTCAGTTTTCATAAAACCTTACGGGAGTATAGAAAAAAATTACCTACTTTTCCCTTTGCCACTGACTGCCAGAGAGGTTAAAAACTAGGGAGACATTCTTAACATCTAGTGGGCTACCACACCCAGGCAGTTCAGTTTAAGTGGCTAGACACTGGTTTAGTCTTGAATTAAGAAGTTTATTTTTCTTCCTCTTTCAAGCGGGGGAATTCTGTTCGGAAGTTAGCGACCGCTTCACAGAACCTCCAAAGAGAGTATGGTTTGGTCGTCTTCCTGAACTGGGTTATCAGCTCGGATGCGAGCAAGTAGATTGTCCAAGCTTAAGGAGCCTTGCTCCTCAACCAGGAGCTTCCACAGACCTTCTTGTTGGAGCATAGAACGGGTTTGTTCGCCACTACCCTCAGCCTGATTAGTAACAGTAGCTTCAGTAATGCCGTCGCTAGTCAGCAGAAATACATCCCCTGACTTCAGCTCGACAGTACCTGCTTTTCCTTTCCAGACTGGCAGTATCCCCAGGGGAATACCGCGAGCTTTGAGGAAATTTGGTTCTACAGTCCCGACACCGCTGGCTGCTTGAGCCACCATCTCCGGGTGAGACCAGACGAGAGGATAGATATGTCCGGCATTAGCATAAGCCAGATGTCCCGTTGACGGCGTATAACGAGCCACCACCATTGTAATAAAGTGGTTGTTGCCAATCAGGTCATCTGACATACTGCTGTTGATGTTCTCCATCACATGATAGGGATCTGGGGAAGTTTCTTGAGAGAGCTCTCGTCGCATGACAGAAATCGCGCTCACCATAAACAAAGCTGCCGGGACACCCTTACCGGAAACGTCGCCAACGGCGATCCAAATATCCCCCTGCGAATGGACGTAGACCTCAAAAAAATCTCCTCCAACTTCGCGAGCGGGAAAACAACAAGCTTGGACTTTGACAGTTTCAAAGTCCGGCCAACTTTGGCGAAGCAGGTTAGTTTGGATTTGGCGAGCTACTTCTAACTCATTACGCATCTGCTGAGCTAAGTCGAGAGTGCGTTGGTAGAGTTTTGCTTGAGAAAGAGCGAGGGCTGCTTGCTCCGCCACGCCTTCGATCAATTGGATGTCTTCCGCTGACCAAGGATTAGTAGAACCTTCTTGACAGAGGGCGAGGGCTGCGAGCATTTCCTGCTGGTAGGTCAGCGGTACTACCACCTGAACGCTGCGATCGCCTTCACTGCTTTGGTGTATTTGAGTTTTGCGGCTCTCAACCACTTGGCGAAGCAGGTCTTCACTGAGCTCAAAACTGGTGTTTCTGGTGGCTTCCGCTTGGTAAGAGAAAGAGGAACCTAATAGAGTCCCGCCGTCTACGGGCCGCAGTATACAGTAAGCTGCTTCAAAAGTCTGCCCCACAGTTTGGACAATAGTTTGGAGCATACTGGAGTAGTCTAGCGAACCTCGAATGGCGCTCATCACCTCATTAAATAGGGATTCTCGCCGCAGGGCTCTGCGGAGTGCTAGGCTGCGTTGCTTATAGTATTTGTAAGTTTCCGAGGCTTGATTGATAACGGATTTCAGTTCTTCAGGATTCCAGGGTTTGGTGATGTATTTGAAAACCTGGCCGGCGTTAATCGCTTCCACCAAGTCTTCTACATCGGTGTACCCTGTCAGGAGAATCCGAATCGTATCGGGAAAGCGCTCGACAGTTTTGCCCAAAAACTCAGTACCGTTCATTTCTGGCATCCGCTGGTCAGAAATGATCACTGCCATTTCGCCCTGCTCGTCAAGAACTTGTAGAGCGTTGAGGGCACTATCTGCTTTGTAAACTTGAAAGTCGCGTCGAAACGTCCGGTACAGCAAATCTAGGTTGTCAGGCTCGTCATCGACTACCATCAGTTTGAGCTTGCTCCTATCTCCCTGACTCATGGAATTCTCTACCCTCAGACGAATTTATCAGGTTTAATTGGCTAAGATACATCCAAATAATACGTTGCCTGTTGGCTTAAGCCCCGTTTATACAAGATCGGGGTTGGTTACTAGATTAATCGTTCTGCCAGTCTGAGCTTAGCAGAGCGAGCACGGGGATTTGTAGCTACTTCTTCAGTTGCTGGTTGGATCGGCTTTTTTGTCAATACTCGCAAAAGGGGCGAACCTTTGAGTTCGTGCTTTGCTAGCCGGTCTTCTAAACTGTGAAAGCTGATAATTCCCATTCTCCCGCCAGGCTTTAACCACTGGGGCGCTTGCTTGAGGAAAGTTTCTACGGCGGTAAGTTCGGAGTTGACGGCGATCCTCAAGGCTTGAAAGGTGCGAGTGGCTGGATGTATGCGGCCGTAGCGGTATTTGGGTGGTACACAGCGGGCGATCGCTTCTGCCAGTTCTGTTGTTGTTTGGAATGGGCGATCGCCTACGATCCGCCGGGCTATCCGCCGCGATAACCTCTCCTCTCCGTAGGTATAAAATATATCTGCAAGTTTAACTTCTTCCCAGTGATTTACGATCTCTGCTGCTGTCAGTGATTGTTGCTGGTTCATACGCATATCCAAATTAGCGTGATGGCGAAAGCTAAAGCCGCGTCCTGGAGCATCCAGTTGAGCTGAACTTACACCCAAGTCTGCTATTATACCGTCAAATGTTGACTCTTTTGCTGGATAGCTGGCAAAATTTCCGTGCCAAAATTGGATGCGCTCGGAATTTGGGGCTAAAAATTCGGCAAGTTGCTGTTTACAAAAGGCGATCGCGTCTAGGTCTTGGTCGATCGCAACTATCGTAACATCGGGTGCCGCAGCCAAAATTAAACTGGTATGACCACCGCCGCCCACTGTGGCATCTAAATAGTGTCCCCCCGCACGCACAGCCAGACCCTCAATTAACTGCGGGCCTAAAACGGGGATGTGATAAAAGCCGCTCTCAACTTTTGATGCTACGACCTCCTTCTCAGACAACTCAATCTCCTTCATAATGCTAGACAGGCGAAACAAAAATCAACAACCGTTAACAGTTAACAGTTAACAGTTAACAGTTAACAGTCAACAATTACTAATTATGACAAGAATTGAAACCAGAACCGAACCGATGGTACTCAACATGGGGCCGCACCATCCCTCCATGCACGGGGTACTAAGGTTAATTGTCACCCTGGACGGGGAAGATGTAGTTGACTGTGAGCCAGTTATGGGCTACCTGCATCGGGGAATGGAAAAAATTGCCGAAAGTCGCACTAATGTGATGTACGTGCCATACGTCAGCCGTTGGGACTATGCAGCGGGTATGTTCAATGAGGCCGTGACTGTCAACGCGCCGGAAAAATTGGCTGATATTAAGGTGCCCAGACGCGCTAGCTACATCCGGGTAATCATGCTGGAGTTGAACCGGATTGCCAATCATCTGTTGTGGTTAGGGCCATTTTTGGCAGATGTGGGGGCGCAAACGCCTTTTTTCTATACGATGCGCGATCGCGAACCCATTTTAGACCTATGGGAAGCAGCTACGGGTTATCGCATGGTTAACAACAACTATTTCCGCATTGGCGGTGTGGCGGCAGATTTGCCCTACGGTTGGGTAGACAAGTGCGAAGACTTCTGCGATTACTTCTGGCCGAAGGTTGACGAATACGAACGCCTGATTACTAACAATCCCATCTTCCGCCGCAGAATTGAAGGACTCGGCACGATTTCGCGTGCTGAAGCGATTAACTGGGGACTTTCCGGCCCCATGTTGCGGGCTTCTGGCGTGAAGTGGGACTTGCGAAAGGTTGACCACTATGAATGTTATGACGATTTTGACTGGGAGGTGCAGTGGGAGAGTGCGGGAGATTGTCTAGCGCGGTATTTGGTACGAATTCGCGAGATGCGCGAGTCGGTGAAAATTATCCGCCAAGCGCTAAAAGGACTTCCCGGCGGCCCCTATGAGAATTTGGAAGCGAAGCGATTGGAGGGAGGGCCAAAATCTGAGTGGAATGCTTTCGACTACCAGTTTATCGGTAAGAAAGTTGCTCCCACTTTTAAGATTCCTAAAGGCGAACACTATGTCCGCGTTGAAAGCGGCAAAGGTGAACTGGGAATTTATATTATTGGCGAGGATAATGTGTTTCCTTGGCGCTGGAAAATTCGGGCTGCGGATTTCAATAATTTGCAGGTATTACCCCACATCCTTCGCGGTGTGAAGGTGGCCGATGTTGTCGCAATTTTGGGCAGCATCGATGTGATTATGGGCTCAGTAGATCGGTAATAAATCGTAAGATTTGGGATTGAGGTAGGACGCTACAATAAAGGTAGCAGTCCGAAGCAATCCCAAATTGGTAATGGGTAATGGGTAATGGGTAATGGGTAATTGGTAATGGCTAATGGCTAATTGCTAATGGCTAATGGCTAATGGCTAATGGCTAATGGCTAATTGCTAATGGCTAATTGATAGTAGTGCTTACCAATTGAGAACAGTTATGAATTTTAGGAAACGTAAGTTCTTCTAGAAATTAACAGTTCGCAGATAATTTTTTATTGCATCAAATTGGGTTGTTATAGCGGGACTTACGCAAAAGTATTGGTAACGCCACCATCTTCGCGGTCAAAGAACCCCGCTTGTTGCCGACGTTACATAAGTAATGCGTAAGTCGTATATTAAGTCAGGGTTGGGGAACTCTACACAATCGGCAATCTCTCAATATTATTTTCAGGTTAAATCTGATTAAAATATCTGCTTAATTTAAAGAGGCGATTATAATTGCTAGCCTGTTACAGAAGTAATTATAAATTACTCTTAATCCCTATTCAGTTTTAAAATCAAGGGGAAACTTTAATCAGATTTACTAGCAATTAACTAGGAGGTAGATAGAATGGAAGCCCATGAATTATTGAGTTTATATACCAGAGGAGAGAGAGACTTTAGGGCAACTGACTTAACAGCAGCTAATTTGATCGGAGCTAAGATTCCTCACTCAAACTTATCAGGATCTAATTTGAAAGAGGCATCTTTAGCGAGAGCTTATTTAGAACGCTGTTTTCTCCTAGAAGCTAACTTAAATGGAGCTTTTTTATATGGCGCAAATTTGAGCTTTGCTAAACTAAAAGGAAGTCACCTTTTAGGGGCTGATTTAACAAAAGCCGATCTTAGAGGTGCTCAACTGGCTAAAGTCGATCTAACTGGCGCTCAACTAAGCGGTGCTATCCTCAGTTGGGTGAGCCTTTTTCAGGCAAATTTACCGGGAGTAAATTTGTGCGGTGCTAATTTGAGCGGTATCAATTTGCGATCGGCCAATTTAGCTGGTGCTAACTTAAATTGGGCTAATCTAACTGGTGCTAGATTGAGCGGTGCTAACCTGAAAGGCGCTCTTTTAAATGGCGTGAAGTTGAATAAAGCTTTTTTAAATGGGCTGAATTTGGCAGGAATAGACTTCAGTGGATTGGAACTGGAAGATGTTAAGTTAAGCGGAGCACAATTATCAGGCGCTAACTTGAGCGGAACTGTTTTAAGTGGGGCGCGAATGCGTTTTACTAAACTAGAGCAGGCAAATCTTAAGCAAGCTGATTTACATGATACCGATCTCAGAGGCGGGAATTTAATTCAAGCTAACTTGATGAAAACCAACTTAACTGAAGCGGATTTGAGGGAGGCGGATTTGAGTCATACAAATCTCAATTTAGCAAATCTCAAGGGCGCTGATTTGAGTGGTGCTAATTTGCAAGGAGCATATCTCTGGGGGACGAATTTGGACGGCGCTTGCTTGAAGGGTGCGGATCTCAGAGGCGCTAGTCTGCGGAATGCTATTATTAGCGGTGCTGATTTGCGGGATGCGATCCTAACTGGTGCAACGATGCCTGATGGTACAGTTTGCTGCTAAGTAATGGGTGATAGTTAGTGGTTAGTAGCAGAATGCCTAACAAGCAGCTACTAATCGCTAACTAAATGATACAGTTTAGATGCGAGAAAGCTGACGACATTTAAATCAGACCCTTGCTTAAACTTCTCTGTGAGGTAACGATGCTAGAAACACTTACTAAACTAGAAACTATCTGCATCGAACTACCAACAGCGATCGCCCTGTACGTCACCCCCGAACAGTTCGAGGCGATCGCTCTAGCGAATCGGGATTTGAGACTAGAACGTACAGCAGCGGGAGAATTAATCGTGAATCCCCCCACAGGAGGCGAATCAGGTCAGAGGAATTTTAGCATTACTGGACAGCTCGCTCGCTGGTACGAAGAACAGGAAGATTTAGGGGAAGCCTTTGACTCCTCCACTGGTTTTCGGCTCCCGAATGGAGCTGACCGTTCCCCCGATGTCTCCTGGGTGAGGCGGGAACGTTGGGAAGCGCTTACCCCTCAACAGCGAAAAGGCTTTGTCCCGCTATGCCCAGATTTTGTTGTCGAGTTGCGTTCCGAATCAGATAGCCTGCGATCGCTTCAAACTAAGATGCAGGAATACATCGACAACGGGGCAAGATTGGGATGGTTGATTGACCCGAAAAATCGACGGGTAGAGATTTACCGATCGGGGTCAGAGGTGGAAGTATTAGAAAATCCCTCGGAGTTGTCCGGTGAGGACGTGCTGCCTGGTTTTGTTCTAAATCTAATGCGAGTGTGGCGTTAAAGGAGGCTTATAGTTGGGAAATTTATTATTTTTAGCTATCATTTAGCCATTATTTAGCAATACCTATAACCTACCACGGCTCCACATTGCTTACAAGTACCGGAAACCCACCCATCGATCGCCAGCAATCCTCTTGAAGATTCCTTGAATGTGAGTTTTTAACAAAGTATCAAACTCGATAATATCCTTATCTACTTCTGAGTGACCTAAGTAAAGATTTCGCCTTTTTGTGTCAGCTAAATCAAAGATGACTAGATAACTAGGTAAAAATGGCTCGATTAAAACCTTGAACTCTTCTACAAGTTGATGTCGCATAAAGTTCGCTTCACAATTTATCAGATCCTTTACCAGTTTTTGCCAAATATATACCAGCTATAATTATAGCAAAACCTAATCTTATGTTTAATTAAGTAGATTTACTTAGCTTTTACAGGACTTACGCATCGGGCCCTAGAAACCGGGTTTTTCAGAGAATCGGTGGGTAAAAACGAAGTATTTTCGTAAAAAAACCCGGTTTCTTTGATTGGGTGCGTAAGTCCTATTTTAATTTTTCTTACCATTCTTGCAAAGCGATCGCGATTCCTTGCTTTAAATTTTGTCTGAGATTGTTTTCCTTTGCCAAGTTTTCTAATTGCTGGTAAGCTTGTTGAGGCGCTAGTTGTTTGAGCGCAGCTATGCAGTGAAGTCTGATGCTACTATCTGCATCTGCCAACATTTCAATCAAAGGTTCTATTGCCTCCAGATTTCCTAGTTTTCCTAATCCTAAAGCTATAGATTGTTTAATATCTTCTATAACTTCGAGTTCTCCCACTTTCAGGAAATCGATCAGAATCTCTGCGGCTTTAGCTTTTAAATTGGGCGTTTCCACTCGCCCCAAAATGGTGACAATTTCTTTTGTTAAGGCCGAAGGAAGAGGGAAGAAGGAAGAAGAATGAGAATTTATTTCTACTGTTGGGGGAAGATTTACTTCTTTTTCTTGTAACTTATCTTCCGCTATTAAAGCTTTTTGTAAATACTCTAAGGCAGTTTTTGTCTCCATCCAGCCTAAAGCACGGATGGCTTCAATTTGTAAAGAAACTGGGGTTGTTGGAGATTGTAATAGCTCAAATAAGGTAGTTGCAGCCGTATCTGTTTTGATACGTCCTAGTGCGATCGCGGCCGCTGAACAAACTTCTAACCGGATATCTTTAAGTAACGGTTTGAGCAAGTTTACTAAATCGAATTCGCCGTCTAAGTAGGAACGCAAGCCTAAAGCGATCGCGGCTTCTTTTCTAACTGCTGTGGCTGGATCTTTTAGAGCTTCTACCAGTACCGGCGGAATACGGGAATCGTGAAAGCTAGACAGACCTTCAATTGCAGCAAGACGCACCGAGGCAAGCCGATCGCCTGCTACACTCAGCAAAGGCTCAATAGTCTCAGGCTGCCGAATTTGAGCGAGTGCGGATGTAGCAAACTGTCGGGAATCTTCCAGGGCCAAGAGATTTGTCAAAGATGCGATCGCACTGGGGCCTAAACTAGCGAGGGTATCTGCGGCTATGGTACTTAATTCTTCGGTTTCAGAGGTTTTAAGAAGTTCTACTAGGGCCGCGATCGCTTCTGGCCGATCGAAATTGCCCAAAATCCGGACTGCGAACCAGCGTTGTTCTAAGTCTGCATCTTCATCCTCGACAATGGCAATCAAAGGCGCGATCGCGATCGTTCCCAGATTAGGCAATACCTTCGCAATTTCCCACCGATCTTGGAAATCTCCCCATGCTAAAACATCTAAAGCCAAAGTCAACAATTGCTGTGCATCAGATGCAGAAGTTTCTAGTTTCTGATTGCCATTCCCCAATTGCTGCAAATATTGAGCTAGTAGCGACCAATTTCCCTGCTGAGCTGCTGCTTGTGCTTGCTCTAAAACATCAGACATGATTTTAAGGGGCGTTTTCTTGAGGAGCTTAAATTAAGTTCACCTGATTTTAGTATATTTATGGCAATTCTCCTACTGTGGTAAAATGTAAACTAAGTATGAATCTAGATAGAGGTTAGTTAGCAATGTCTCTGAATATTGAATTGTTGGAAGAAAGTTTTAATCGTATTAAACCAAACGCCCCAGAATTTGCCACGAGTTTCTACGAGAATCTTTTTGCAGACTATCCCCACGTTAAACCCCTATTTGCTAATGCTAACATGGCAGAGCAAAAAAAGAAGCTAATAGCTTCTTTAGTGCTGGTGATTCAAAATCTCCGTAAACCGGATGTCCTCACAGGTGCTCTTAAAGGTATGGGTGCTAGGCACGTCCAGTATGGCACTCTCCCAGAGCATTATCCCCTCGTTGGAGCCTCGATCCTGAAAACATTTGAATCTTACTTAGGCCCTGATTGGACACCAGAAGTGAAGCAGGCGTGGGTTGATGCTTATGGGGCGATCGCTAACCTCATGCTCGAAGGTGCAGACTATCCCGAAGCAGTCCTGAAATTGCCTAACTGAAACCGAGTTGGTTCTTGGCAGCAAAACAAGCGAGTTTTGTATTAGGCTATTGCCTAAGCCCTAACTCTTAACTTGTATGAAAAAAGCCCTGCTGTTAGTCAATCAACACGCCAGAAGCGGACAAAAGCTCTTGTCTCAAGCAACTAGGGAATTGCAAGCGTTAGGCTTTGAGCTGATCCAAGAATCCACAGATAGCCCCCACCATATCCCCGACGCAATCCAGCGCTACAAAAATCAAGTTGATTTAGTAATAATTGGCGGCGGTGACGGTACCTTAAACGCAGCTATAGAAGGTTTAATTAAGACTGACTTGCCATTAGGAATTTTACCTCTAGGAACTGCTAATGACTTAGCTCGCACTCTAGGGATTCCTACCTCTTTGCCCGAAGCTTGCCAAGTAATAGCAGCAGGTCAAATTCGTCGAATCGACTTGGGTTGGGTGAATGGAAAATACTTCTTTAACGTCGCAAGTTTGGGGCTGAGCGTACAAATTACGCAACGCCTAACTAAGGAAGTAAAGCGGCGCTGGGGAATTTTAGCTTATGCCGCGACTGCCTTACAAGTAATTTGGCAATCGCGGCCTTTTCGAGCCGAAATTCGCGTCAACAACCAATCAATTCGGGTAAAAACAATTCAAATTGCTATAGGAAACGGTCGCTATTATGGCGGTGGAATGACGGTAGCCGAGGATGCGACAATTGACGATCAGAGACTAGATTTATACAGTTTGGAAACTAAACATTGGTGGCAAATTGTCGCCTTGCTACCAGCAATGAGGCAAGGAAATCATGCTAGTTGGCCTGGAGTCCGCGCTCTGCACGGTCAAGAAATTGAGGTGCGTACTTCTAAATCTCGTCGCATCAATACAGATGGCGAAATCACAACTCACACCCCTGCTATATTTCGCGTTATCCCCAAAGCTCTGGCAGTTTTTGCTCCTTGAATAAACGTTAACGGTTAACTGTTAACTGTTAACTGTTAACTGTTAACCGTTAACAATTACCAAGGACTACCAATCATCATAAAAGCTGACCAATAATAAGGATGAGTTAAATTGGGATTTTCTGCACCTATTAGTTCTCGTGGTAAAGCGATGCTACCCCTAGAAGCCTTAACAGAGGTAGAAATACGACTCAAAATTCCTGAGTCAATGCGGATGTCACCTTCGAGCATTGCTATCTGTGCCTGCCTTAACGCTTCTGCTTTAATTGGTGCTATTTTTAACTGGTGATAAAACTCACTCATTAAAGCTAAAGTTCCTCGATCTGATACATACCATAAACTCGCGAGCGCTGACTTTACACCTGCTTGAAATGCCAAACCTGCAAAACCTAGTTCTATTTCTTCATCTCCCAATGCAGTCCGACAAGAACTGAGCACCAGTAACTCTACAGGAGGATTATTCCACCCTAACTGCCGCAATTGATCCAAGTGTAATTTTGTATCCCATAGTTGAATATATGAATTGCCAGCAGCACCAGGATTAAATTCTCCATGAGTTGCTAAATGAATAATTTGATAAGGCTGTTTATTGCGCTGAATTTTAAGATTTTCCAAAGTAAATTCTTGATTGAGAAAAGATTTACCAGGCCATAAGTTACCTACAATTGTAGATAATTCTACAGGGACAGCCGGTAGAGGACTCAGGTCTTTAAATTCTGAGGCTCCCATTGCCAGTACAGAGGCATTTTTTAGGGATTCATAACGAGTATCAGTTAAGCTCAGGCTGGGGATGAGGCTAAAACTGTACTTTTGAATTAAAAACTGTTTGCCATCATGTAAAGCTGCTAGCGGAAGAGAGCGCAAGCCTCCATCCATTGAAAATAATATGGTGTTGATGCCATCAGCCTCTAATGCTGCTTCTAAGGGTAAAATTAGCCATTGATAGAGCTGTTGAGCAGAGGCTAAATAGCTATTAGTATTGACCTTTCTGGGGTTAGTAATTTCTGAGCGGAATTCTCTGGCTACCGCTAACAATTTCTGGCGGTTAGCTTCTGGTATAGTTTTACGAATAGGTGTCCCTTTGGGCGTAAATAATACTAGCTCTAATTGTTCTGGAAAAGCAGTTACATAGACAATTGCAGAATGATTCCCGGTTTGAGCGGTAATTTTCCCCAAGGTGTCTCGGATAGTTTGCGGCGTGACTTTGCTGTTAAGAATATTATCCCCAAATCGCTCGGAAAATTGCAGTTCTCGGCTCAACACAATCGGCATTTCCGTTGGAATAGCATTAACCATCCCCCCACCATTATTACTAGGATTGAGTCTCATCGCTTCTGCGGTTTCAGGTGGAGAACGGAAATCTAGACGGTGCATAGGGAAGTCACTGTTAGGAGGTATTAGGATTTGTCTACCAGGTGTTCCGCTTGGCAACATATTGATGTCAATATTGCTGGGATTCAATGGCAGAAATGGCATCGTACTTAAGCTTGGGAAACGATCGGGAATAGACGGAAAGAACTGTGCTTGAGACGTAGGCATTCCACCACCAGTAATTATCGGTAATGTTGCGCTTGGTAATAATATTGGAAGCGGCGGAGAGACTGAAGAGTTAATATTATTATTAAATATATTATTATCAAATATTGGAACTGGAGCCGCTGCTTTAAAGTTAGTTTCTATTACGGAATTGTCGTTGATTGAGGGTATTTGAATCTCTGATAATAAGAGAAAATCGCTATTGATTTCGCTCAAGCCATTAGGTGGGAGTAGTACCACTTGCCCCCGATTATTAACAATCACATTCTCGGCGTTTTCTTGACTGCCACCCGTGAGCAATTTGGGCAAGTTAGCGGGGTTGAGAAAATTGCGATTAGATGATAGGGGAGACTTGCCTGTAAATGGCACTTCCAAATTTAATAGATGTCTGGGCTGGCTAATACGGAAAACATTTTCGCCTGGTACAATAGCAACGGTAATGTTGCCATTGGGAGCTTGCAATTGTCCATTATTAATCGGGAAGCGGCTCAAAAGAGTTAAATTTTGTCCCAGTTCTACTGTTAAAATACCATTATTAATAATAAAACCAGAGGATGTTACCGGAAATGAAAAAACATTCGGCGTTCCTATTAAGGAAGAGTAATCATTAGGGCCGCCGGCATTAAACCAGCCCGTATTAAAGCCGATACCAGCAGCCGTTGTAGCTGTAAAATCTGCTGGTACGTTCAACCGGGCATTAGCACCAAAGATAATCCCAGAAGGGTTCATTAAAAAGAGATTAGAATTGCCACCTGTAACCGAAATCAAGCCGTTAATTAAAGAGGGATTACCACCGACAACGCGACCGAGTATATTCTGAATGGATGGATTAGTCAGAAAGTTAGCTATCTGGTTTTCATTTAAGCCAAATTGCTGAAAACTGTGGAAAAGATTAGCCCCATCTCCCGATAATTTACCGCCGCTGATATCGAGGCTATTTCCGTTAGGATTGACAAGCGTTCCGGTGCCGTCGTTAGCAGGTACTATAGGTTGACCTAGTGCAATTTTAGGTAATAAAAATGATTCTAGATTTGGCAAAAATAAACTACAAAACCAAAATAATTGTGTTAGTCTATTTTTAGTTTTGACTGTGCTTAATAATCGTTTAATTGTTAGCATTTGAACGAGTTTTCTGGGTGGTGATTTTCTGCTGCATAAATATTTTATTTTTCAATTCTAGGGCAATCTTCGCGCAAATGACTTACAACAACATTCTGATTTTCAGTGAGATGTTGATCGCTGATTTTACCCTTAAGCAAGTAAGTGATCATTTCCCCTTTACCTTTGATTTCAATTAAACCCCGCTGCTCTAGCCAGTATTTATCTCGCAAATAGTGGTAAGTTGCTTCTGTGATTTGAATCCCTCCTACAATGCCGTGAGATTCCATGCGACTAGCTATATTTACAGTATCGCCCCACAGATCGTAAATAAATTTTTTCGTGCCAATTACGCCAGCCACTACCGAACCCGTATTGATGCCGATTCTGATACTAAATGCGTCGTTGTGCTTTTCATTAAAACGGATGATTGCTTGCTGCATATCCAAAGCCATATTTGCAATCGCTTCTGCATGATCTTTTCGGGGATTAGGAAGTCCACCAACTACCATGTAAGCGTCACCAATTGTTTTAATTTTCTCCAAACCGTGCTGCATTGCTAAGAAATCAAAAGAGGAAAATATTTCATTGAGTAATTTGACTAATTCTGTTGCTGAAATTCGAGAAGAAAGCTTGGTAAAACCAGCGATGTCTGCAAACAAAACTGTTACGTTTTCAAAAGTGTCGGCAATAGTCCCTGGTTCCCGTTTCAGGCGATCTGCGATTGCTTTTGGCAAGACATTGAGCAGCAACCGTTCAGACTTTTCCTGTTCAATTTCCAATTGTTCTAAGGCAGACTGAAACGCATTTCTAATCGCTAAAGCTAGTGCGACTGTTGCTACCGCAGATGCTCCTAGTAGTACCGCTGCGCCTATACTTGTCAGATTAATTTGATACCGCGCTCGTTCCACTTCTTCTGTCGCCACAATTAGTAATTTATCGGAAACTGCGGTAGTTTGCTCATCAAAAGTATCGCTAATTTTGCGAATGTCGCGATCGAGAGCAGCTAGTTCTTTAGATTCCAATTCATAACTGCCGAGATAGCGTTGTGCCTGCTCTTTTTGGGAAATATCTAATTTTTGGGAGCGACGAATTGCCTCACGTAGGGTGATAACCGCCTCAAAGAGCGATCGCCTTTCCAGTTCCGATCGTTTTAGCAAATATTCCTTTTCTAAAGCCTGCATTCGGTTATACAAAGCGATTAATTCTGGTTCGCTAGCTAGTTGAAGAGTATCGCGCAATAATTCAGACTTGCGATCGGCCCTTGCTAGTACGCCTGTCTGATCTTCGCCTAACATCCCTACTAATCCCACTGTCTCTCTAAAACTATCGCTATAATGCCTCACTTTTTCCTCATATTCCACCAATTCTGGATTAGTGCGGCGGAACCCTTCACTCGCATCTTCACTGGTGAGTAATTTTTGCAACTCGTCGCGAATTTGTAGCACTTTTAGTATCTGTTCATCGTGGGGTTCTGCGTAATCTTGCCGCGCTTTTTCAAAACCAATTATTGACCACTGGCGAAAGAATTCTGTTTCTTTTCGGCGTGCTTGTGCTAAATTTTTATTCATCTCAAACACTAACCGCTGAATTTTAATACTTGTCACCATAGCCGATTCGGTTTTATTGCGGACAATGCTGAGAGAAAAAAGCCCAGTTAGAGCTACTGTGCCAATTAACAGCAATTGAGCGCTAGAAGCTAACCTAAACTTGCGAGTTATACTGCGTTTGCTCCAGGTTTTAGTGAGCTTTTCCCTAATATTTGTTAAATTAGTCAATTTGAGTTCCTCCCAGCGCTAACTGCTTTGTGCTATGACACCGAGTGCTGGAGTTCGCGCCCAAAATTGCAGGCTGCGATCGCTTGGCGGGTTAATGCCGAGCTTGTCTCTCCAGTAGCGGAGGCATTTATTTTCCATCAATAGCGCTGTCGGGATTGCCTGAGTGAGGCAACAGTGGAGCCTTTTCATTCTATGCACCCTGTTTTTGAATATCCCAACGGAGGTTGAGAAAGGCTGAACTCTATGATAACACTAGAGCCTGCCCTCTGAGGGGATAATATCCCTGATGGTCACGCCAATCAGGGGGAACAGGGATGAGGAGAATGGGCGATCGGAGGTGGTAAGCGATCGGTTATTAGTTTTTTAATAATAGTTTTAAGTAAAAAATCCACAGCAAAATTATCAGTTTTTACACTGTTTTTTATGTGCGCCCGTGAAAATTTATTCACTCTTCCGTCGATAATTTATAATCGATTCCTGCACCGTATTGCCATGATTCAATCCATCGATGATAGTAGTACTGTTGAAATGGCGATAATGTTTTAATACCAGGTTCTAATTTATGCCCCAACGAATATAATCCTGTGTAAACTCCCAAGTTTATATAATGAATTGTCCAATCTAACAAGTTTCCTATCCCTACTTGAGGAATGACTTTAATTACTACTCCCGGATGAGCCATTGCAGTTTTAAATAGAGTCTTAGATAAAGCACTAAATTGAACTATATCTTGAAGAAATGGTTTGAGGACAGGTTCTCCTAACTCTTCCATGACCTGAAATACTCCTGCCAACAACTTATTAATCTGATTTGGATCAATATTCTGGTTGATAACAGCACTCATGGAGCGTTGAAACAGCCAGGTTACTGATAGATTTGGCTGATAAGGTTGCAGTAGAGCTAGAGCATTTTGGCTGAGCAGATCGATTTCTAAGGCTTCCTGAATGCCTTGGGTTAAGCGTTTGAGGTGGCGAACCATTGCCCCAAAACCACCGAAGCTGAGAGGAGATTGGCTACCACTGCTATCTCCAATGGGGAGGATGCGATCCCAGGGCATTTTTAGAGGGCTTTGACGATAGCATGGAAAAAATCCGTAGAGCGCTCTTTGGAAGTTTAGCTGGTTAATTTCGACGTTTTGATATGTCCGTAATAAGCTCAAGTATTCTTCAAATAATGTTTCTAAACTAAATCGATCTGGATGAGCATCTACGTAGGTAAATAAGTAGGTTGTGCGGCCATCTCGTGCTGGGAATGCCTCCCAAAAATATTGGCATTGATTTTGCATAGGTGTGAAAGATGCAAATAAGTCACCTGTATTATTTTTGGGAAATCCTTGAGCGCAACTACCGACAACTAAGCAGACAGCATCGGGTTTTTGTCCTTGTCGCGCTTGTTGGACTATGGGAGAAAAATGCCCCATTGCATCTAATAATAATCTAGTTTTAAATATATTAGGGGGGGCTGATTGCGAGCTTAAATTATCTGTACTTTCCACAACTTTTTCTGCTAAACTTACCCCGACAGATACTGCAATGCCATTGGGATGAATTATTGCTCCCTCAAAAGGAGTATTTTCAAATAGTTGACCGCCTGCTTGGAGGAATTTTCTTTTCAGGGTTTCCAGGAGGTAAACTGGGTCTATGCCGATGTTAAGAACGCCTTCTACGAAGATATCAGGAGTATTGGGAAAGCTGATGCGAGCAGGACTATATTCGGTTGCGATCGCATTTTCTAATTCTTCAGGTGACAATAAATTTAGTTCTATAAATACGTCTAATTCTTGGCGAGAAATGTTCCATTCTTGCTCTCGCCCGCGTAGAGTTCCGCGTTCGAGTAAGGCAATACGCCAACCACGCATAGCTAAGGCCGTGCCTATTAAGATTCCCAAGGTACCACCGCTGATAACGACATCATAATCGATAGTTCCGAGGGATGAGGAATTGTGTGTTATAACTTGAGGAATGGGTATGGTTTCTTGTCTGAGTTTTTGCCAGATTAGATCTGTTTTTCGTAAGTTATTGAGAGCATTTCCTGGGAGTTGGGAGAGGATTTCTTCAGTTAGAGTCATGAGAGTTAAATTATACTGTACTTATAAAATAGGTAGCTTATTATTTCTTCGTCCGCCTTTCACTGCGTTTTGCAAGTAAACTATGGCGGACTTGATTTTGATAGTAGCTATGACAACGACTTAGCGATCGACCTAATCCTCATAATAAGTAAGAAAATTATCAGGAACTAAGCGTAATTCACCCTATTTAAACCGCTCAATTGGCATCCAAAGAGCAGTTTTTTCCCGCTTTCCTTCGGCAAAAACTAAACTCTCCAATTGATAAAACTTCGGGTCAGCAAAGTCGCACTGATAAAGCTGAATTAACTCATGTCCCGGCTTACCATTAAATTCAAATATACTCTCGATACAGCCGAGATATTTGATATTTGTTAATTCTGCTTGAATTTCTTCCTGAAATTCCCGTTCTAGAGCATCGCGGCTATATTCCCCGAAGTCAACGCCGCCACCCATAACGCGATAAAATGTTTCTTGTTTCACTGGGTCGTAGCCTTCGGAGAGGAAGATGCGATTGCCATCTTTAATTAATCCCAAAGCTAGAACGCGGATTTCACCTTGTTTGTGCATAATTTGGTAATGGGTAATTGGTAATTGGTAAATTAATTTGTAGGGAAATTGCCAATAAAAGCTATTGGCAATTATTAGCTGTTAATTCTCGTAGGCTAGAGTAGACTTGCGAGCGTCTTTTTCAACTTGCCAGTCTTCATTTTCACCGCCGATAATCAATTTTTCAATTGCCACAAATTCCTTACTAAGTTGTGTGAAAACATTGATGAGAATATCTAGACCGAGAGCATCACTTGTTCCTAAATCTAACCAACAACGCGCCCACAATCCCTCATACTCTACATCTCCCATATTGTGCATCAATGCCATCATGCTACTATCAGCCATATTGGTATCATAATTCAGGTAGCTGATATCTACTCCGACATCGTTCACTTGCAAATTTTCGGCATTAAATCCTCCTAGTTTTCCTAAAAAAAACCAGGAATCTAACACTTCTTCAATGTACTGCTTTTCGCCATTTGAAGGCACTGTGCTGAACTTAAGCCATATCCACAGATCGAAGGGGTCAAACTCGCGAAATTGTACTTCCATGAATGTCAATTTTATAGTGGTGGTAATACGACTGGCCCCCAGGTACCATCTCCATCTCTAATCGCATCGCGCATAGGATCGCAGGCACGTTTACTATTATCAAGACGGTTGCGCGTTTTGCACTGTTCAAAAAAGATTTGTGCAACTAAACGCCGGGGAAGTTGACTGGGTTTTGCCAAAGCAGCATCAAAGTTTTTCCTAGCTTCATCAAACAAGGCTCTATTGTTATTTTGTCGCCTCCCCTGAGAAACAAGAATTTGAGCTTTTAGATAAAGAATCTCTGGATTATTGGGAGTTTGTGCTAAGGCCTTATTTACAGAGTCAAGTGCTTGGTCATACTTGTCTAAGTCTCTATATCCAACTGCTACTCCACGATAGGCTAAATAGCGCGGAGATGCCTTTTGTTCTAATCTTTGAATCGCTTCATTCGGATTAGAAAAAGGTAGGTTTGTGGCAAGCATTAAATCCATATATCCCTTGACCAAGTTTAGTTCTGGGTCTGCGGGGGATATTTTTTCCGCCGCGTCTAGATATTGGAATACCTGTCGGAGTTTTTTCATTGCTTGGGGAGTACCCTTGGTTGTACCTTCCTTAACAATTGTGTGAGCGCCTTCTAAAAAATGGCTGGCTGCTATATAAATATTGCCGCGCAATGGGTCAGTTTTGGTCAATTGCTCAGCAACTTCACGAGTTTTTTTAGCGTAGGAATTTAGCCCTTCTAAATCCCGCTCTATATAGGATAAAGAAGCTTTCAGTGCATATACTAGCGGGTCATTTTGCTCTACAGACAAAGCTTGGTCGATGTAAGTTTTTGCTGCTAAGTAATTTCCCTGCTCAAACATAGCTTTGAAAGCAGCTTCAGTTTTATTACCAATTGGGTGCGGATTGCTGCTGCGAAAAGGATCTGCCGCTAGAGCGGGGTTAACGCAAAAGCTGAGGGCGGTAAGGGAAGCTATAGTCGTTAGCCGAATCGCAGTGCTCGCGATCGCACCGAGTGCCTGTTTTGGCTGAAGAAACTGGTAGATAAGCGACACCAATGGGGTTTTCGTCATCGTTGAGCCTCTGAAATCAATAGACTGTAAGCTAGGAGGCTGAGAGTCGAAAATTAAGACTCCCAGACCCCGATTCAAAAAATGGTACAAGTTATTTGATTTTTAGCACATTTTGCGGTACATTTTAATTATCGGAATACGATCGCATTTAAACTTGCGACTTAAATTGGCATTTTTTAATAATAGCCTAAAACCGGATCGACATATAATGCTAGATATAAAGAAGGGGCTACGATGCTCAGGACTAAGGACTAGGGAAAGAGGAAGAGAGGGGGAGATGGGGAAGGTACCAATTACCAATTACCAATTACCAATTACCAATTACCAATTAATTTAATGCTTTATCTGAGAAACTTAGTCTATCACCCCACAGTCTGCCCGGAAGCTATTCTCAAAAATATTAACTTAGAACTATCGCCACAGCAGATGGGGCTGATAGTTGGTCGTAGTGGCTCTGGCAAAAGTACATTATTGGAAATTTTAGCTGGTCTTGCAGAAAAAACTAGCGGTGATATCCGCTGGCGGGAACAGGAATTAACACCAGAACATTTGCAACAGTTAGGAGGCTTAGTATTTCAGTTTCCAGAACGGCATTTTTGCGGCGGTACAATCTTAGAAGAATTGCGATTAGGGCATCCAGAAATAGGGCAAGAACAAATTAGCCAAGCTATGACAGAAGTAGGACTCGCACATTTGCCCCTACACGCTTCGCCCCATGCTTTAAGCGGCGGCCAGCAGCGGCGAATAGCATTAGCTGTGCAGCTAATTCGCCAGCCACATTTGCTGCTATTAGATGAACCAACAGCGGGGTTGGATTGGTCAATGCGGCGGCAATTAGTGAGTTTATTAAATAAACTCAAAAATCATTGGACTTTGTTAGTTGTGACTCACGATCCGAGCGATTTGTTGAGTATTGCCGATCGCTGTTGGACTTTGAATCACGGCGATTTGCAGTCTGTCGATCGTAGTAAATTAGAAATTCCAGAGATAAGCCATGTTTAGTACAGCTACGCTACCTGAGATGAATGAATTGTGGCAGCAAACGCTCTCATGGCAGCCAAATGATGAGCAACAGCTACAATTTCAACAGCTCTATGAATTAATTATTGATGGCAATAAACACCTGAATTTAACTCGGATTACTGAACCCTTAGAGTTTTGGGAAAAACATCTTTGGGATTCTTTGCGGGGAATTGCACCGCTGCTGTCACCTAATAATTTGGGGGCAATTGATGAATTACCCTTAAAACCGATGCAGAAAGTCATCGATATTGGAACGGGTGCGGGTTTCCCAGGGTTGCCAATTGCGATCGCGCTTCCTAACTTCACAGTCACTTTACTGGATGGGACGCGCAAAAAAATTTCTTTTCTAGAAACTTTAGTCCCGGAATTAGGGATAAAAAATGCTGTTCCTTTGATTGGCAGATCGGAGGAAATTGCACACCAGCCGCAGCATCGAAAATTTTACGATCTGGCTTTCCTCAGAGCAGTCGCATCAGCATCAATTTGTGCTAAATATTCTTTGCCATTGCTAAAACCTGGCGGTTTCGCTATTCTTTATCGCGGTAATTGGACGGTTGAGGAAGAAGTAGATTTGCAGTCAGTTGTTGAGGATTTGGGTAGTACGATCGCCCTAGTAGAAGCCTTTACCACTCCAGTGAGCCAGAGCGTGCGCCACTGCGTTTATCTGCGAAAAGATACATGATACTGCATTTCTATATAATAATTGACTCAACCAATCCTATCTATTCCCTGACTAAGGGGACGGCGACAGTAGAGTGGTGCTGCCACCATTTATATGTTGGTAAAAAATATGTTTCCTTGGTCGCACCCACCCTCGAAAAAAATTTTAGGTCGCTCCCTTGCTTTTCCTGATTCTTGTGTTATTCTAAATAACAGTAGAACTTTTGAAATAAACCATTTAGGGTAACAAAGGAGGTGATGCCCATGATAGAAAGTAGTATAACCATGGGTCATCAGGTTGGAGAATGCCGGCTGCGTGCCGGGGCTGCTCTCTAGCATTTAGCTTGCGTTCCCAACGGGGAACGATATCCCTTGGATAACCAGGCTAAGCTAGGGTTCCACCCGGCAGTCAGGTTCTAATCTGAAGACCCGCTAGACCGCTCTCATCGATAGTGTCCGAGCTTTTGCTTAACACTATTGGTGAGAGCGGATAGTTTTTGGTAAGCTTTTTGGAAAATGGGATATTAATACCATGCCTTTAATAAGAAAATCATGACTAAATTACTGAGTGATGCCCAAATTCAAGAAGCGATCGCCAAATTGTCCGGCTGGACACTAAAGGGTAAGGAAATCCAGTCGATCAGGAAATTTAAGGATTTTGTAGAGGCGATCGCCTTTGTGAATAAATTAGTCGCACCCGCTGAAGCCGCAGGACACCATCCCGACATTGCTATTTCTTATAACAAGGTGACAATTAGCTTGACAACTCACGATGCAGGAGGTTTAACAGAAACAGACTTTACCTTAGCTCAGCAAATTTCTACACTTTAAATTAAAATGTTTTCCCACCTCCACACAGGAGTTTTTGCATCCGGCGACAGGAAAGATAGCAGAAAGATTGTAATTTCGCAACTGGGCTGGGCTAGAATCAGGAGTGAGAAAGTCGAGATGCAGAAGTCCAAAGTATAACGGCTGTTCGCCATCCTCCAAGTCATGATCATATTTGAGAAGCAAGAGTTCTTGAACGAGTCTGCTGAAAGAACTGAGCTAATAGAGCAGCTATTAGATATCGGTGCAGCTTTGTCCAGTACCCAGGATTTGCGAGATCTATTAAATCTGATTCTATCAAAGAGTCGAGAGATCACGAGCAGTGATGCGGGCAGCGTGTACTTAGTAGACCATACCGATAACACACCAAAGTTGCTCTTTAAAGTAGCGCAAAACGCATCTCAGCCGAGCCTTTCCTTCAACGAGTTTGCCATACCGATGACGCACCAAAGCCTGGCTGGGTATGTGGCTCTGACAGGGGAAAGCTTAAACTTGCCAGACGCTTACAATTTGCCGGAGGGAGTACCTTACCAGCTCGATACAAATTTTGACCGGGACATATCTTACCGTACTCGCTCAGTAATGGTACTGCCAATGGAAAACCGCCAAGGCGATACCATAGGCGTGATTCAGCTTATTAACCGCAAAATCAAGCCCGATGCAGTGCTCACAGATCGGAACACTTTGGAATTGACCCAGCCTTATTCAGAGTGGGAACAGAGGATCGTGCGATCGCTAGCTTCTCAGGCGGCCATATCTATTGAGCGAAATCAACTGCAAGATAGTATAGAACAACTATTTGAAGGCTTTGTGAGAGCATCCGTGCAGGTAATTGAAGCCAGAGATCCTTGTACTTCCGGACATTCAGAACGGGTGGCAGCTTTAACAGTAAGGCTGACAGAAGAAGTAAATTTAGTCTCGATTGGGCCACTACGCCCTCTTTATTTTAGCGATCGCCAAATTCAAGAAATTCGTTACGCCGCCCTTCTCCATGATTTCGGCAAAGTGGGCGTACCCGAAGCCATCTTAACCAAACAGAAAAAGCTTTACTCAGAACAGCTCGATGTCATCCGTAGCCGTTTTGCTCTAGCGCACCGGACATTAGAAATGCAGTGCGCTCAATCTAAATTCAGCTACTTAGTGCAGCATCCGAGCGTTCCGCATCTAGACGCAGAGGAGAAATGCCCTCATTGCCAGTACCTTCAACAACTTGATGGAGAACTATCGGCAGAGGTTACTAGACTTGCTAGTTATTGGAATGTCCTGCTAGAAGCCAATGAGCCTCACATCTTAGCAGAAGAACCCCTCAGTCAACTCCGGGAACTGTCCGAATACTCTTATAGAGATATAGATGGTGAAATTAAGCCCCTCGTCACCCCAGAAGAAATCGCTCAACTGATGATCCCCAGAGGCAATTTGACACCCGACGAACGCTTAGCTATAGAATCCCATGTCACCCACACCTACAAATTTCTGAAGCGGATTCCTTGGACAAAGGATCTTAAAGATGTACCCAGCATTACCTATGGACACCACGAGAAACTAGATGGCAGCGGCTACCCTCGTGGCTTAAAGCATATAGAAATTCCAGTTCAAGCTCAGATCATGGCGATCGGAGATATATATGATGCACTTACCGCAGGCGATCGCCCCTACAAACGTGGCTTGCCAACAAATGTAGCTTTGAAAATTATGCGGCAAGAAGCCGCTCAAAATAAAATCAGCGGCGAGTTGTTGGAACTATTCGAGCACCGCCAAGTCTTTAGTGTACTGGGACACACCTTAGTTGAACTTGAAGAATTAGCTTGAACCGTCAAGTTATGGCAAAAATAGATCGGGAACTCAAACTCGCGGCGATCTTGGGCAACATTGACCAATGCGATCGCCTGCTGTAAGTCTCCAACGGTCAATATCTGGTAAACTAAAGACGGCAACTATCCCAAAGCCGTATCCGGACTCTCAAAACGAGTAGAGAAAAGATAAAAAGAACAAGTTCGTATTTTGATCTACTGTCAAAATTGTGTTAACCTATCTAACGACTGACAAATTTTTAGCGGGCCGCGAACAACGCCTTTAAAAGGTAAGCAGAGAATCTGCCAAACCAGGGAGAAATCCTAAAAGCTAGACGCAGCTCGTTGTAAGACTTAGGATAGCAGACCGCCTTTAGGGGCAAAAGGATTGCGCCCAAGCACCCTATCACTAGGGGTACCTAAAGTGAAAGCTTTAGAGAATCCCATTCCCATTTTAGGGGTGGGAATGTTAACAAATAGAAGGCTACAATAGTCTCTCTGTAATCGGTGTGAGGATGAGAGTGAATATGTCTAAATTTTTCTGGAGTTCATTGTTAATCAGCCCAGCTCTGTTGGGAGCAACCCTAGTTGTCTCAGCTAGTGCTATGGCCACCAGCAGCCAACCTAATGCTGAAGCTCTCAAGCTACAAGCTGCACAAACTAAAGCTTCCGAAGTTCAGCTAGAGCCTGTAGCAGCAACCGAGCAAACACCTGTAAATCAGGTTGAAGAAGTTTCCAACGTCTCTGAAGTAAAAACAGAGCCAGCAATTGTAGGGCAAAAAGTAGAGGCCGCAACAAATGCGATCGCAGCTAACCCTACAGCACCAGTTACCGCTAACTCCGTAACTGAGCAAGCCAATACACTGCAACTAGAATTGTTGCCGGGTGTACCAGAGCAAATCAGCGCCGCCCCACTGGAAGCACCAGCACCGGTAGCTGTAGAACAGACACAACCAACTTTAGCAAATTCTGCTGAAGTATTGGCTCAAACTGCTGCCCCAGAAACTAACAATCCAGCAGCAACATTAGAACAACTCAATCAGTACAGCAGCGAAGGGTCAGCCAACGTCGAAACTCAGGGTCAAGTTACCTCAGTTTCGCAACTTTCTGACGTACAGCCCACAGACTGGGCATTCCAAGCACTACAATCCTTAGTGGAACGCTACGGTTGTATTGCAGGTTATCCTGACGGTACTTATCGCGGCAACCGGGCAATGACCCGCTACGAATTCGCCGCTGGTTTAAACGCTTGCTTGGAACGAGTCAACGAACTGATCGGTGCTGGCACAGCTAACCTAGTCAGCAGAGAAGACTTGGCAGCCCTGCAACGCCTGCAAGAAGAATTTGCCGCTGAACTGGCTACCCTGCGCGGTCGCGTCGATGCTCTTGAAGCTCGGACTGCCGAACTAGAAGCCAACCAATTCTCTACTACCACCAAACTAACTGGGGAAGCAATTTTCGCTCTCAGCGATGACTTTGGCGGCGGTTTAGGCTTTAGCGCCTTCGGTCGCAGAATCGGTGACGATGACCGAGAATTTGGTTCTGATAACAACGAGGCTGTATTCCAACAGCGCGTTCGCCTCAACTTAAATACCAGCTTCACTGGTAGAGATTTATTGCTGACCAGATTGCAAGTTGGCAACGGTCAGAACTTTAACTTTGGCGCTACCAAAGAAGGCTTACAAACTTGGCAAGCAGTTGGTAACACAGGTAATACTTTTACCCTAGATAGCCTGCTGTACAAATTCCCCGCAACTTCGCGGTTGAATGTCACCATTGCAGCTAACGCTGGTACTTGGGACGATATTATCCCCACTGTCAACCCTTACTTTGAAGACTTTGACGGTGGTAACGGTGCGCTCACATCTTTTGCACAGAGAAACCCAATTTACCGTTTAGGCGGTGGTGCAGGTCTTGGCTTTGACTATGCCTTCGGCGGCAGAGGACTCTTGGGTGGTATCTTTGGCCCAACCTCTTTCTCCTTCGGTTATCTAGCAGCAACTGCATCTAGCCCCGCTGAGAGCGATGGCTTGTTCGGTGGCGACTATGCAGCGATGGCCCAGCTTACTTTCACACCGGGAAGAAACTTCCAGTTTGCTCTGAGCTACAACCACGGTTATTTCGATCGCGGTAACTTCGGGTTTGATAACGGTTTAGCGAATGGTACTGACTCGCTGGGCGGTTTCACCGGTACTGGCGTAGCTAACTCCCTCAATGGTGTGACTGAAGGCTTTTATGAAGGTAATCGCGCTAAGCGAGTTGTCAGTAACTCCTACGGTCTAGAAGCCTCCTTGCGTCTGAACCGCAGGTTTGTACTAGGTGGCTGGGTTGGATATACCGCTGCTCGCGCCATCGGTCTAGGCGATGCGAAAATTTGGAACTACGCTGTTACTTTGGCTTTCCCTGACCTTGGAAAAGAGGGTAACTTGGGCGGTATTGTGCTCGGTCGCGAACCTTACCTTGCTAGCTTTGAGGCTCGCGATGGTTTGGATAAAGGCTTCGGCAATGATTCTTCCTACCACATTGAAGGTTTCTACAAGTTCCAGCTAACTGACAATATTTCCGTAACACCAGGTGTGGTCTGGATTACGAACCCCAACCAAAATGATGATAACGATGACATCATTATCGGTACTCTGAGAACAACATTCACGTTCTAATCGGTATGGTGAGCTAAGTATTCCTTCTCATACTCCAAGTTCCATACAGAGCCCTGCAAAAGCAGGGTTTTTTTTTGCGGTCTTGGCGGTTGCTATAATTGCTAATTGCTAATTGCTAATTGCTAATCGAAAAAATTTCTCCCCATCTCCCCCGCTCCCCCGCTCCCCCGCTCCTCTTTTTAATGGTGAATTGGCAGAAATTCGTTAAACCCCAGTGGAGAACCGGGATATAATAAAGTAAGAAGTCAAAATTTAGAAGTCAAAAGTCAGAAAATTATTGAATTTTGACTCTTCTGTTCATAAATCTGGGATTTTAATTCTTTGTATTATGGTAGAACTTTCGTGTAAAAGCGAATATGCAATTCTAGCTCTGCTGGAGCTAGCAGCTCACTACAATGAGGGAGAACCCCTGCAAATTCGCTCTATTGCTTCCCAGCAAAATATCCCCGATCGCTATCTAGAACAACTGTTAGCCACACTCAGGCGTGGGGGTGTCATCCGTAGCCAGCGAGGGGCCAAGGGAGGTTATCTTTTGGCGCGGGAACCCTGGAAAATTACACTTTTAGAAATTCTAAATTGTCTGGAAGGAGCAGACATGGATCACTCTGAGAACAATAGCACCACTAAAACTTTGGAAAGTGCTGTAGTATTTGAGGTTTGGCAGGAAGCTCGCGAAATAGCTAACTCTGTTTTACAAAAATATACGCTACAGGATCTCACTGAGAGGCTAAATGCTAGGCGGCAGTTAGATATCATGTATTACATCTAGTTAATGGTTAGTGGTTAGTAGTTAGTGGTTAATGGTTAGTTGTTAGTTGTTAATATTTGACAATCAATAACTAGCAACTCATAGCTATGACTAACTAGATAAACAAACTTTCGTGTTCATCGTACTAGCGACTAAAGTCGCTTAATTGGAGAAGAAAGCGATTAAAGTCGCTACTACAAACTTGATAGACGGTGACATTATTAGTTTATTTATTTTTTCCAACTAACAACTAACAACTAACAACTAACAACTAACAGTCAACAATTAACAACCAACAACTAACAAATATTATGCGTATTGCTCGTGACATTACAGAATTAGTCGGTCGCACACCCTTGGTGCAACTAAACCGTATCCCCCAAGCTGAAGGCTGTCTGGCGAGAATTGTCGTGAAATTAGAGAGCATGAACCCTGCATCGTCGGTGAAAGACCGGATCGGCGTTAACATGGTGAATGCAGCAGAGCTGGAGGGGTTAATCTCTCCGGGAAAAACGATTTTGGTGGAACCGACATCGGGTAATACGGGAATTGCACTGGCAATGGTAGCGGCGGCTAAAGGCTATCAGTTGATTTTAACTATGCCCGAAACTATGAGTAGCGAACGTAGAGCGATGTTGCGAGCTTACGGGGCGCAATTAGAACTCACGCCAGGGATTGAGGGGATGAGTGGCTGTATTCGCCGGGCTCAGGAGATTGTCGATACAACGCCGAATGCCTATATGCTACAGCAGTTTCGGAATCCTGCTAACCCCCAAATTCACCGCCAGACAACGGCCTTAGAGATTTGGGAAGATACAGATGGTGAAGTTGATATTTTGGTGGCTGGGGTCGGTACTGGGGGGACGCTGACGGGTGTGGCGGAAGTGATTAAGGAGCGAAAACCTGAGTTTAAGGCGATCGCAGTCGAACCCGCAAATAGCCAAGTTCTGTCTGGTGGACGGCCTGGGCCTCACAAAATTCAAGGTATTGGTGCTGGTTTTATTCCCCCAGTCTTGAATGTGGACTTGATTGATGAGACTGTGATTGTGACGGACGATGAAGCGATCGCTTATGGTCGTCGCTTAGCCAGAGAAGAAGGACTGCTTTCTGGTATTTCTAGCGGTGCGGCTTTGTGCGCCGCTATTCGTGTAGCTAAGCGGCCGGAAAATGAAGGCAAATTAATTGTCATGGTTCAACCCAGCTTTGGCGAACGCTATTTGAGTACGCCTTTGTTCCAAGAATCGGATCTCAGCATAGCAGCTCTGATCGGCTAAGTAGGTTAGAGGCGTTTGGGCAATTAGCGATCGCAAGATTAAGTGCGATCGCTTTCTATTTCTGCGATAACTTACGTAAGGCCGCCCTC
>NZ_JAQMUA010000311.1:0-5054 GCF_028330895.1 Kamptonema animale CS-326
AAGTGCTTGTTTTGTGGCTTTTGCTCATGGCTCGAATGATGTAGGGAATGCTGTAGCACCCTTAGCTGCGATCGCCTACATTCGCCGCACAAACTCCATTCCTATAAATGATTTCAACGTTCCCCTATGGATTCTAGTGCTCGGAGGTATCGGCATTGTCACAGGCTTAGCCATCTGGGGCAAAAAAGTGATTGCTACCGTTGGCGAAGGCATAATTGAACTACAGCCTAGCGGTGGTTTCTGTGCAGAATTAGCTACCGCGACTACAGTTTTAATCGCTTCCCGCTTAGGTTTGCCCGTTTCTACATCCCATGCTTTAGTTGGTGCAGTCGTAGGAGTGGGACTTGTTAGGAGTTGGAAATCAGTACAATTTCAAACTTTGCAGTCAATTGGCTTAGCATGGGTAATTACGATCCCGATCGCTACCGCTTTAGCCGCTACTATTTTCAGCCTAACTCGCCTCTTTCTGGGTATTTAATTTCAGATGGACACAATTAAACGTAGGGTGGGGGAGTGGCGTAAAAACAGCAAGGTTTCCAATCCCGAAGATACTTGTCAGCGATCGCCCGCACAACAAGTTATAAAATCTGGTTATCCCGCGATCCAAGCGTGTTTAGTGGTACTTGCAGCAATGAGCAACAAAGAAAGTAGGCAGGATAAATCTTACGAAACCCTTTCATCCTTGGACTAAAGTCATAGGGTTTTCAGAAGATTTTTTATAGCCTTAAACCAATAGCAAAGATGTTTTTAATATTCTTCACTGAATCAACCCCTGAAGGTGCGATGCTCGCGGTGAGGTTAAAGTCTGTCATAATTCCTTAAGGTCGATCGCTAACCGCTAACCCTTGTATCGGCTATGGCGGGAAGTCGAAAAAGCCTAGTCGATCGGACTGAAAATAAATTTTACTGGTATTTTGGATTTCATTTGCCAAAATACTAGGAATAATGAACAAGCAGATAGATTAGAGGTTACAGGCAAATGGCGCAACGGGACAAGCAACCGCTCAGACCCGGAGCAGGGGATGCAAGACCGGCTGAAGAAGTCCTGAATTCTGTGATTCAGGAGCTAGAAACTCTACATCAAAATGTTAGAGGTCAATTAGCCGAAGACATAACCCGGCTCCAAACAGAGAAAACGAGCTTGATTGAGGATATTGACAGACTGCGGGATCAATACCGCCAATTGCAGTCGCAGCAAGTCGAAACCCTCTCTCAGCGATACATATACCAGCAGCAATTGTGGCTTAAGCAGTTGGCTCAAGTTTTGGCCAATAACTTGCAAGAGTTGCTAGTGCAACGATTTAACGAACTCAGTGCCAATTCTGTACAGGGAATGAATCTGGCTATCCCCAGTGGGGAGTTCCCGACTCCAATTCTGGTGAATAACTATAATGAACGAGCCACGGAGTTACTGGCTTCGCTAGATGCGAGTGTCAACAGGACTTTCGATATGATGGATCGGGATTTGAGCAGTTATGAGAGTAGCTTGTCTCAACGACTCAGAAATATGGAAGGTATGGAGCGCCAAGGGGAGGCTCTGTTGGAGACTCTGGTTAACCGCCTCCGAGTGGAACTCCAAGAGGAAGTTGATGCAACTTTCGATCCGAGAGATTACGACAGTACGGATACGACTAACTCATTACATCCCGAACCATCTTCTCCTCCAATTCGGAAGCCTTTACCAGAGCCGACTTCGCCGCCACCTGCTCCTGCTCCAGCGAAACAACCAGCTTCTCAAGTTCAGGTAGGTTTGTTGCTGGCTTTAATTTCGGCGGTGGTGCTATCGCTATTTAATGTTTCCTTGAAGATTATCCTCAAGGCTAAGGCTCCTCGGATGATTTTTGGGTTATTCGAGGTGCAGGGTGTGGTTTCCCCTGGTTTCGGAAATTCGCTGTTGATTCTGTTGATTCGGCTGATGGTGGTGATGGCTTTGATGCCGATTTTGGCAACTTTCCTTTATCCGTCAGTGTGGAAGGATTTAAGGCGGTTTATCGATAATGGCGATCGCGATTTGTGGACTAAGGTTTTAGGTAGTGCTTTCTTTTTGTTTTTGTCTCAGGTGCTGATCTATATCGCGATCGGCAATATCCCGACGGGGGTGGCGATCACGATTTTCTTTATTTATCCGATTGTAACGGTGCTTGCTTCTTGGGGACTATTTGGCGATCGCCCTACGGTACTTCGCATTTTAGCAATGTGCGTGATTAGTGGCGGGTTATTGTTAGCAGCGGTTCCTAGTTTTGGTCAAAAGGCTATTGGCGATGTGGGTTTAGGGGTGGCGGCGGCTGTAGGTGCTGGCGTTACTTTTGCTGGCTATGTGTTGTTGACGCAAATGGCCGCTGGGAAACTGCACCCGATTCCTTTCAGTTTGGTTAATTTTGCAGCTATCTTTGTCTTTTCTGCTGTCAGTTTAATACTGTTACCTTTGGGAATTGGGATGGGATTGCCAACAAATTTAGCTGTTTTTGTCGATCCTAATGTCTGGAGTGGGCTGCTTTTTGGCGGTTTCCTTTTAGGGGTGCTGACGCTATTTAGCTATTTGTTGAATAACTTTGCAATCCGTTTTGCGGGTGCGGCGTTAGCGTCGGTGATTGGAACTTTAGGCCCGGCGTTGACAGCTTTGTTTGCTTTGGTGATTATTAATGAGAAAATACCTTTCATCCAGGTTTCGGGATTAGCACTCGTAACTTTGGGTGTTGCTGGTATGAGTCTTGAAAGAATGTTTATGCCGAAGAAAACAACCTGAAGCTATAGCAACCGCTTTCAGCGTTTAGGGGCTAGGGACTAGGGAAGAAGAGGAAGAAGAGGAAGAAGGGAATAGAATTAAGGGTTTGAGGAAACTAGAATGTCCTAACCACCTTGGCGGTTGCTATATATTGCTTTAAGCAGGACTTACGCACCCAACCAAGGAAACCGGGTTTTTTACGAAAATACTTCGCCCGTACCCACAGATGCTCTCAAAAACCCGGTTTCTGGGACTCCCTGCGTAAGTCCTATTTCAGTTGCGATCGTTATAAAGGTTGAAAGTTTAAGGCGCAAGCTGATGACTTTCAACCTTTAATTTTATAGCCGAAGGAAGAAGGAAGAAGGAAGAAGGAAGAAGGAATCTTTGCGAAACCAATCACCACAGTTAACAGTTAACCGTTAACAGTTAACCGTTAACCAAATATGAACACCAATCGCTCCAACTACCAGCATAAAGTTTAGCATCGCGAATACCTGCTATTTCTAAAGATAAAAGGTTGACGCAGGCTGTCACGCCGGAACCGCAATATACGATGATTTCTTCTGCTGGTTGTATTTGCGCCCACCGCTGTTGCTGTTCTACTTGCGATCGCGCTTTTCCTCCTTCTCCTGTCACTTCTTGCCAAGGGTAATTTACCGCACTGGGTATATGTCCAGCTATGGGGTCTATGGGTTCGCGCAGTCCTTGATAGCGATCGCTTTCTCGCGAGTCTATTAATACTACTCCCGGTTGGTCTTTGCGTGTTTTTACGGTATCAATGTCTACTACCCATCCTGGTTGTAGCTGGGGGACAAATTTTCCCGGTTGGGGTGTTGGTAGAGTATCAGATGTGGGATATCCGGCTGTTTGCCACGCGCTGAAGCCACCATCAAGCACTGCGACGCGATCGCACCCCATATAACGCAATAGCCACCACAAACGCGCAGCAAAGGCAAATCTGGAGTCATCATAAGCGACAATTAATGTTTCGTCGGTAATGCCGATCGCGCTTAATTTTTCTGCTAATTCTGTTGGGTTAGGTAAGGGATGTCTACCGCCATGTTTGCTAACTGGACTGGAAAGATCGCGGTTGAGGTCTAAATAGAATGCTCCAGGGAGATGATTTGTTTTATATTGTTGTTGTCCTAATTCTGGATCTGCCAGGGAAAAACGGCAGTCAATAACGATAACTTTCGGATCGTCTAGATGCGCCGCCAGCCATTCTGGGGAAACGATCGAGTTTGTGTCTTGCATAGTTGATTTCTCAAAGTAAATGATGATTTAATTTTAAAATGCTGTGGTTATAAACTATTGCTGAAACTGGGATAATAACCAGGAAACTACCTGACTTTGATTCATCTGGCGAGTGCGCTGTAAAGCTTCATTTGAGAAGCGAAATTGCTAATCCTGGTAACACTTGAGAATCACTAATTCGCCAATTCACTCATCGTTGTTTCTTTCTATTGATAATATTATTTTTAGGTGGTTTTGGTTTTGCGGATTCTTGAGCATAGGCAAGATTTTTTTGATACTCAATGGCTTTTTTTTGAGCTAATTCATAATTCGCACTTTCTGGGGGTACTTTTTTCATCATTGTAACTGCTTCCTGCCACTGACTTGCTACTAAATTCCATTCTTCCTCTGTTTCCGCTGATTGAGCTAATTTGGAGGCATTGATAGCAATGTTAACTGCATTTCGGAAAGACTGAGACTGTGATGGCTTTGGCGTGTTGGTAGCGGTTTGATTGCTAGAATTATCTGGTTTTGTTTCGGTTACTGCTAGCATCTTATTTACAAATACAGCGACGGAAATCCCTAAGATACCGATGACTAGCCCTACTATAATTGTAGTAGTTTTCATTCGGTCTTCACCGATCGGTTCGGGCTGTTTTACCTCTGGGTAGCTAGTAGGTGGTGCTGAAATTGGTTCTGGATTTTGGGCGGGTTCGGAGGGAAATGTTAGCATTGAATAGCTGCCTACTTCTAAGCCAAATCCTTGACTCCAGGCTGGAGAATCGCTCCCTATTTTTTTGCCTTCAACTTTTGCTCTTTGAATTGAATCTGGTTCTATGTTTGTGAGTTGGTTGCGGACAAAATCAATGAGTTCGTATCGATCGGGAACTTGGTCTGATTCTAGGAATACTTCTAAGCACCCATTCGTCAAGTTGGTGGTGACAGCAATGCCTTGAGGTTCTAGTTGTTGATTGAGCAGAAATGCGATCGCGTCTGGGTTTCCCTGTTTGGCAAGTGCCTGATAATTAGGTTCGGTCATGGCTAGGAATTTGGTAGTTGGTAATTGGTAATTGGTAATCGGTAATTGGTAATGGGT
>NZ_JAQMUA010000312.1:0-7565 GCF_028330895.1 Kamptonema animale CS-326
GCTCCCCTGCTCCCCCGCTCCCCTGCTCCCCTGCTCCCCTGCTTGGAGAAGAGCAAGACGCTGACCTTGACACCAGCGTGTGGCATCTTTAGCATCAAGAGCGATCGCATCTAAATGGGCCAATGCCGATGAGGGCGTTATAGGGCTGAAAGTCCCCTGCTGTAATTGTGTTTCCAGTTCCTCAAAAGTGAGACTGTCTACTAGATGAAAACCGCTACTTTCAGTGCGAGTCAAAGCTGCTAAAGTTCCGCCTACATTCAAAGCTGCGCCCAAGTCGCGAGCGATCGCTCTGATATAAGTTCCAGCACCACAAGCGATCGCCAAATCCAATTCAGGAAAATCCCCCGGCCGCCAGTCCAAAATCTCCAGCCGAAATACCTCCACAGGGCGGGGAGGTACTGCCACCGTTTCACCCTTGCGGGCCAAGTCGTACAGGCGTTTTCCCTCCACATGAATTGCACTGTAATTAGGCGGTATCTGCTGAATTTTGCCCTGAAAACTCGGTAAGGCAGCTTTTACCTGTTCTAGAGTTAAATTAGGCACTGGCTGAGAGCTTAAAATCTCCCCCTGCAAGTCATCCGTCGCCGTCGTCAAGCCAAACCGAACCGTTCCTTGGTAAGCTTTATCATGTCTTAGAAACTGCAACAGCCTAGTTGCCTTGCCCAGAGCTACTGGTAAAACCCCTCCTACTGCGGGGTCAAGAGTTCCCCCATGTCCAACCCGCTTGAGCTTTAAGAGGCGGCGCAGTCGCGCTACGCAGTCGTGGGAAGTGGGGCCAATCGGTTTATTTAGATTAAGGAAACCTTCAAATGTCATTACAAAGTGGTGAAATCGGAAGAAGAAATTGAATTACGCGCAACCCCTGGCAATACAGCTAAAAATTGAACGTCATTGCCATTTATAAGCTGAATAACTGTACTTGGGGCTGTTCCGCCTGTACCCTGAACAATAGTTAGATCGCCAAAGGTCAGGCCTGCACTTAAGCGAATTCTATCCGCACCGTCGGTAAAATCTGTAATTACATCGGCATCAGCTTCAGTTAAACCGCCTGTCAGTCGGCCGATAACAAAGGTATCGCTGCCCTCACCGCCTGTTAAAGTATCTCTACCGCGATCGCCTGAGAGGAGATCGTCACCCACGCCCCCAATCAGCGAGTCATCATCTGTTCCCCCAAATAAGCTATCATCGTCAATGCCTCCAATCAGGGTATCGTTTCCCGTATTACCAAAGAGCTGATTGTTGCCAACTCCCCCGCTTGCCGAGTCATTGCCTTTACCACCAAAAATAGTATCGTCACCATCATCGCCGAATAGAGAGTCGCGATCGCTACCACCAAACAGGATGTCATTACCGCCCTCTCCCAGCACCGAGTCATCTCCCGTATCCCCGGAAAGAGTATCATCGCCGCCTAAGCCGTAGAGAGTGTCAAAACTTGCTAAACCAAATATCTGATCGCCACTGCCACTACCCCGAAGCGAGTCGGGCTCGCTAGTACCGCGAATGATGTTGCCCCCCCCTGGAAGTGTACCTGTATTACCACCAGAACCGCTACCGCTAGGACTGGGTGTTGGCGTTGGTCTGATTGGCTGAGATGGCACTGCTCCTGGCATAGTTCTACCTTAAATATGCAATCATTAAGTATCTTATACCAATTTAATCAAGCTGCATAGAATAGGCTTCAACAATCAAATTGTTAAGAGGATAGCGAACTGATTTGTAAATCTTGTGATTTGTTTAATAACTTAATTAATTTGAAGTAATATTTTTGAGAATAGACTATTTGTAGAAAAACTCTACACTAACACTAACCATTAAGTCACCAGGCAATAACCTTACACCTTGCCCCACAGTTGGGACACTCGCAGAGTAACCTCAAAGATTGCCAAAGCGCGATCGCGGCCTCACAACTAAGCCAGGACTTACGCACCCAACCAAAGAAACCGGGTTTTTTGACGAAAATACTTCGTTGTGACCACAGATTCTCTCAAAAACCCGGTTTCTGGGACGACCTGCGTAAGTCCTGTTTGGGAGAAACGGCATTGCGCGATCGCGCTATAAGAACTAAGGGAGCTAGAATAACAAAAACTCTTATGGCGATGAAAATTACCTTTGTTCTTCCTATTGTTAGTCTTACCGGAGGCAGCCGTGTAGTAGCAATTTACGCCAAACTGCTCAAAAAGCGGGGGCATGAAGTATTCATCATTTCCATGCCCAAACAACAACCAACTTTGAAGCAAAAAGTCCGATCTTGGATGCGGGGAGAGGGTTGGCCTTCTTCAAGCGATCGCACACCTTCCCACTTCGATAATCTAGGCGTTGAATACCGAGTTGCCGATCGCAACGGCCCCGTTAGCGATGCCGACTTACCCGATGCTGACGTAGTTATCGCCACTTGGTGGGAAACCGCCGAATGGGTGGCGAACTTGTCTCCCGCAAAAGGAGCAAAAGCTTATTTCGTACAGCATTACGAAGTCTTTGACTATCTGCCTAAAGAAAGAGTAGAAGCAACTTGGTCGCTACCTCTGCACAAAATCCCCGTCGCCCAGTGGTTAGTAGATATAGCTGAGACTAAATACGGCGACAGCAACGTTTCTCTCGTACCTCCCAGCGTCGATACCCAACAGTTTTACGCCCCGCCTCGCGGCAAACAGCCCATTCCCACAGTCGGAATCATGTATTCAACTGTAAATTGGAAAGGATGCGACCTGGGGTTAAAAGCTTTCTCGCTAGCTGCTAAGAAAATCCCCAATTTACGCTTAGTTGCTTTTGGTAACGGCCAACTATCTCCAGATTTACCATTGCCTCCCGGAACTGAGTACGAACCTCATCCTTCTCAAAGTCAGCTTAAAGAATTTTATGCTAAATGCGATGCGTGGCTGTTTGCTAGCCGTTCCGAAGGTTACGGGCTGCCGATTTTAGAAGCAATGGCGTGTCGCACGCCTGTCATTGGCACTCCAGCGGGTGCTGCTCCCGAACTATTAGAGGGCGGCTGCGGCATACTGGTAAAACCGGAAGATCCAGAAGATATGGCTAAAGCAATAGAACAGATTTGCCAGTTGTCTGAGACGGAATGGCGAACAATGTCTGATGCTGCCTACGCTAAGGTGACAGGATATACCTGGGAAGATGCAACGGATCTATTTGAAGCTGCACTCTACACAGCAATTGAGCGATCGCATACCAGAACTCAGAATCAATAATCCAGATTACCAGTTAACAGTTACCAGTTAACAATTAACAATTAACAATTAGCAATTAGCAATTAGCAATTAGCAATTAGCAAATGTCTTCCTTAATAAGTCTGGCATTGTATGGATGGATTCTAGTTACCTTGTACTTATTTGTGCGGTATCCACCACAAAGAGCATTAGTAATTAGTTTCATCGCCTCAACCCTATTTTTGCCGCAAGCATCAATTAAACTGCCAGCAATTGGTAGCTACACCAAATCAACAGCAGCTTGTTTAGGCTGTCTACTAGCTACTATAATTTTCCAGCCAGCCCGTCTTAGTTCCTTTAAACCGGGCTGGCTTGATATACCAATGTTCATTTGGTGCTGCTGTCCAATTGCTTCACAACTAAGTAATAACCTCAGCCCATTTTCTCCTACTATCGGACAAATTTTACAGTGGGGATTGCCTTATTTTTTAGCTAGAATTTACCTCAATAATTTAGCCGGAGTGCGAGAGCTAGCAATCGGTATTGTCTACGGCGGAGTAATCTACATTCCTTTGTGCCTCTATGAATCCCGCATGAGCCCACAGTTACACCGCATAGTTTACGGTTTTACTCCCCGCTTGGACTTTGGACAAGCAATTCGTTTAGGAGGATATAGACCTACAGTATTCATGGAACACGGTTTAGCAGTAGGTATGTGGATGATGGCAGCAGCGCTGCTGGGAATTTGGCTGTGGAAAGCTAAAGTTATCAAGAAAGTCGGGAATTTTCCGGCTACCCAGGTAGTAGGAATCTTGACAGTTACTTTTATATTATGTCGCTCCACAGGAGCATATATTTATTTAGCGATAGGAGTAGTTATCTTATTAGTTGGCAAGCAGTTTCGTAATGGTTTGTTGTTGCTTTTGCTAATTGCGGGGATCTCTAGTTACCTTTACGTTAGTGCTAGCGGAACCCTTTACACTAATCCTTATGTTATTAACTTTGTCAATACTTCCACTGACCCACAAGACCGCAGTCAATCTCTAGCTTTTAGAATTGAAAATGAGGAGATTTTGTCCCATAAAGCACGGGGACGAATCATGTTTGGTTGGGGTGATTCGGGAGCAAATCATGTAACTGATGAATGGGGTAAAACTATTACAGTTACGGATAGTTTGTGGATTATTGCTTATGGTGTTAATGGTGTGGTGGGGCTGATTAGTTTTACGGCAATATTCTTATTGCCACCTTTGGCCTGTGTTTGGTTGCGCTATCCGGCTAGTACCTGGGGCAACCCAAAAGTAGCGCCTGTAGCGGGGATGGCTGTAGTTTTAGCTTGCTATATGCTGGACTCTTCCCTGAATGCTTTTCCTAATCCGGTATTCATTCTCGGTAGCGGGGCAATTTCAGGGTTAATACTGAATCCACCGGAATCAATTAAGGTGAAAAAAACGCCATCCCTTGTATCTAAGCCATCGCCAACGTCACGAAGATTTGCTAGATAGGGTTTTAGACAATTTGAAGTTTGTAACGCCGCCGTCCCGGTGGTATCTTGGTATCTTTATCGCCAAGATGGGGGTGTTGCGATCGCAACCCCGCCATAACCAGCTACAAATATAAATAGTAGTAGTTCTGATCCGCTCACCAGTCCTACAGTCCCAACTCCCTAGTTCTCCTTATGACGACATCCAAACGCAACTCCTCCGATGCTAAGGCTTCTACAGGGAAGCGAGTTGTTTACTCCGAATTCGGCAACTTTGACAACTCAACCGCAGTAGAACGAGCACTCCCAGAAGTCCCGCCACCTCAGCAAAATATTAGAGTCCAGGCCTCCCGTAAGGGTCGCAAGGGTAAAACTGTCACTGTCATCACGGGATTTCAGGCCAAACCCGAAACTCTAGCAGCATTGCTGAAGCAGCTTAAAACCCAGTGCGGTGCAGGGGGTACTGTTAAGGATAGCGAGATTGAGATTCAAGGCGAGCACACCCAAAAGCTTGTTGAAATTCTGACAAAATTGGGGTATAAAGCTAAAATCAGTGGTGGTTAATGGTTAGTGGTTAGTGGTTAGTGGTTAATTGTCATAGCCGTTATATCCGTTAAATCCCCGACACAACTAATTACCAAATTGCTAATTATTAATAGTTAGCTTAACTTAGTTAATCATTTTTTCTCAGTAACAATTACCAATTACCAATTACCAATTACCAATTACCAATTACTAAATTGTACACGCGACCTTTAGCCCGTTTAATAGAGCAATTGCAACGCTTACCCGGAATTGGCCCCAAAACCGCCCAACGCCTTGCTCTACACATTCTCAAACGACCAGAAGAAGAAATAGAAGCACTTGCTCAATCCCTAATTGATGCTAAAGAACAAGTAGGTTTCTGTGAAGTATGTTTTCATTTATCTGCTGACCCAGTATGCGAAATTTGCCGCAATCCCAACCGTGACAGCGATACTATTTGTGTAGTCACAGATTCCCGCGATGTAATTGCCATTGAAAAAACGCGGGAGTACATTGGTAAGTATCACGTTTTGGGCGGAGTTATATCGCCGATGGATGGAATTGGCCCAGAACAATTAAATATTGAACAGTTAGTGCGGCGCGTGAGTCACGATGATATTAAGGAAGTGATTATTGCTATTAGTCCGAGTGTGGAAGGTGAAACTACCACGCTGTATGTAGGACGTTTAGTTAAGCCTTTTACGAAGGTAACGCGAATTGCCTTTGGTTTGCCGATGGGGGGAGATTTAGAATATGCTGATGAAGTGACTTTAGCGCGTGCTTTAGAAGGACGGCGGCTGTTAGATTAGCTAATCTTTAATCCTGTTTTATCCTAAGAGTTCATCAACAGCAATGCTAAAGCCTTGCAGTATAATCTGAGTAGTAACTATTTTACCAGAATTGAAAATTACTTGCTGGTTTTCTGTGACTATAATAATCCATTTATTTTCGGGAAAAACTAGCCAAACTTCCTGACCTCCTGACTGTAAATACTCGTAAGCTTTAGCGATGATATCTTCCGCAAAATCTGTAGGAGAAACAATTTCTGCACTTAAGGGGAAACTTTGAGGTAAAACAGCAACTTCGCCAAATTGAGTTAACAATTCTGGGGTAAGATAGGCGACATCAGGTTTACGTCCTTGCTGATTAGTACGACAAGGGGGTTCGGTATAAACTTCTCCTCCTTGTCCGCTGGATTCTTTGTAATTTCGCCAAGAAGAATCTAATTTTGACTGAACTCGACTATGTTTGAGTGTCATACCGTTTTTCTCCACTAATTCCCCATCTACCCATTCTGTACTATCAGGTGGGTTTTGCATCCATTGTTCTAGAGAAATGTGGGGTAATTCAGTAATTTTAACCTCTTTTGATTCAATTATTGCTGTCACCATTTTGGTTAATCCTCCTTGGGTTATAACTTGACTATAGCGCTCTTAAATGATATTTTTAAACAAATTCTCCTTTGGCTACCATCACTACTTTACCACCTACATAAACCTCTATTTCTTGTTGATTTCTTTGAGATTTCAAAAGTAATAATGAAGGTCTATCAATTTCATAACCTTGTTCAACTCGTACATTTACAGATGTTTTGCCACAGTAAGAATATTCTACCAAATATCCGGCTAAGCAGCCATTCGCGCTCCCTGTAGCGGGGTCTTCGGGAATACCTAAAGAATCGGCAAATACCCTCACGCTTAAATCATTATCTTTATTGTAAGTTTCGGGGCAAAATATTAGGATTTCCTGGGCTTCAAGGTTGCGAACTAGGTCAAAATATTTGTCTAAGTTGACTTTGGCTGTTTTGAGGGAGGAGTGAGTCTTTAATGGTACAATAATAAAGGGAACGCCTGTTGAAACTTCTTGAATTGGATATGTCAAGTCTATCTCATCTACTTCTAAGTTTAACACCGAGGCGATAGTTTCTGCGTCAAATTTTTGATGAAATGTTGGTGGTTTTTGGCGCATCCATAAAACATCTGTGGCTTCGTCAATGTAATTAAATGTAACTGGAATTTGACCGACTGCTAAATTCAAATTAACTTGTTCAACTTGGCTTTTGATGATTTCTTGTTGGATGATATAAGCTGTTCCTAATGTTGGATGTCCCGCAAATGGTAATTCTTTTTTAGGCGTAAATATCCGCACGTCATAGCCACCATTCATCATCTCATTTGAGAGGATAAAGGTAGTTTCTGAGTAATTTATTTCTCTGGCTATTTGTAGCATTTCGGTGTCAGATAATTCTGCTACGCCATCACCAGCAAATACGGCTAGCTGATTACCAGCATATTTTGATTCAGCAAAGACATCAACAATGTAAAATTTCATAGTATTAGTTAGTAGTTAGTAGTTAGTTTCTCATGACTTACGCAAAACTATCCGTAACGCCGCCATCC
>NZ_JAQMUA010000313.1:0-3448 GCF_028330895.1 Kamptonema animale CS-326
CCAATTACCCATTACCCATTACCCATTACCCATTACCACTATCTTATGCTTTGTTTAGACTTACTAGAATTGCGATTTCTGGGTACTCTGCGACTAGGACGAGGAGAACTTAGATTAGTGGCTCTACGCTGCGATAAGCTTTGAGCAGAAGAACTTAAACCCAAATCTTCCAAAATTTCTATAGCAGCTCTTTCTCCTGTTTCACAACCTCCTTCCATATAACCCTGATTTTCTAAAGAAGTGTGTTCTCCAGCAAAATATAGATTGCCTGCACGCTCTCCTTCTACGCCATACATTCGAGTCCATTGCCCGACTAAATAACAGGCATAAGAACCTTGGAAAAAACGTTCTCCTGGCCAGAAAGCTCTGACAGCATTACCAATACGAGCGTCTTTAACTCCGGGAAAAACTTTATCAAATTGTGACACAAATCTTTGTGCTTGGTCTTCTGGCGTACCGCTACCAAGGGCTAAACCTTGTCTACCACCAAGAAATTCAGTTACTAAACCGTTGCCAGTGGGAGCAAAAGGTGTTGGTTCCCAAGTAGTTTGAAATCCTAAATCTGAGTAAACAGCGGCAGTTGAACGATAAAATTCACGCCAAACTCGGCTTTTGTAAGCTGTAATTAATTTGCTATTAGTACCGTAGCCCAAATTATTAATAGCAAACCGTTTTTCGCGGGACAAATTGACATTAAGCTGAACTTGCCGCAGTGTGGTGAAAGGCAAGGCGAATAAAATCCGCTCGTAGGTGCGGTCAAAAGCACTTTGTCCTGAGCGTAAACTGACTCGGTAACGACCATCAGAGAGAGTATTTACAGCTTCTAAAACTGTGGCAGTTTCAATCGAATCGGCTACTAAATTTGTTAGTCCTTGGATAATTTTTTCGTTGCCACCTTCGATTTGATACCGCTTATCGTTGTTTCCAGTGACACTAAAGTTGTTGGTTTCAGTGCCGATTAAAAATAGCATATTGAGACAAGATTGTTCTTCAACGTCGCGGCCATATTCAGCTATGTAAGCAATCCGCAACAATTGACGAATGATGGTGCTAGTTTCGGCATTGTCTAAATATTCAGCAAGGGAAGTATTGTCTAAGGTTTCTGCTGTTTCATTAGCTGATTTGTAGCTAAGAGTGTCTCCAATTGCGGCTAAATCTGCTTCAATTTTCTGGGCTAAGGGAGCAAAATCTGTGGTTAATTGTGCGAGGGTGACTCTGCGACCTTGGAAGTAAAAAGTATTATCAACAAACCTTTCTTGAACTTGTTTAAGGTCGATCGCCATTAAACCGAGTTCTGTTGCTAAAGATATTAAACTGGTGTGGCTGGTGCTGATGAATTCTCCACCTAGTTCGGCTGAGATGATTGTACTTCCTACTTTGGGCGAGGTACGAATGCGGCCGCCTGGGCGGTTTGTAGCCTCTACAATGTCGGTGCGAATTCCTGCTTGGCGGAGGCGGTAGGCGGCTGTTAACCCTGCAATTCCGCCGCCGACGATTAAAATGGGGGATCTTCCTGTGTCTTGGGCAAGGGCGCGGTGTCCGTCTCGCGTGAAGGTGGTGGCTGCGATCGCCCCGGCTGCGGCTAAGCCACCGTGTAGCAGACGACGGCGAGAGACACGATTTTCCAAGGTGCGATCGCTCGCTTTATCTAAGAGCTCATCCGCCGGAATTCCTGTTTTAATTGAGGTCTGGGCAATGCTGTAGGCACGGCGCAGCGTTGCCATCAAGTCAGATTTAGCCATACTCCAGGGACACTCACAAGTATTTTTTGCAGAATTATGATGATAGATTTAATTTCGTAAATCCAAGTACAATTTACAAGAGTGAATAGTACAATACTATGGAACGGTTTGCACCCTAAGTCAGTGAGAGAATTTTTTAGGAATGTTAGACCTTAGAAGCTTATTCGACAACGCCTTTTATCTGGAAAACAACCCTGATGTCGGTTTGGCGATCGCCAACGGCAAAGTTTCTAGTGGGTTTGACCACTTTAACAGATTTGGCAAATTTGAAGATCGAGATCCCAATATTCTATTCGATACTAGCTATTATCTAGAAACAAACACTGATGTAGCAGCCGCAGTCGAGGAAGGAAAAATTACAGCCGCCGATCATTTTATCAGATTTGGTCAATTTGAACGCCGCAACCCTAACCCTTTATTCGATACGGCCTTTTATGGGTCGAATAATCCAGATGTGACCGCAGCGGTACAACGAAATCAACTCACTCTTGCAGAACATTACCTCAAGTTAGGTCAATTTGAAAACCGCCAGCCGAGTCTTCTTTTTGACCCTGATTATTATCTGCAAAAATACCCGCTTGTAGCAGCAGCCGTAAATAACGGTGTAGTCAGAAGTGCCTTTGAGCATTATCTCCGCTTTAGCTTAGAAGAAACTCTTGTTAGCGTTCCCCCCACTCAAAGCGAAGATTTAACCTCGGCTCGTAGTCTGGGTGTACTGGATGGAAGTCAAGGTGTGAGCGACTTTGTAGGTGATACTGAACCTGTGGATATTTACAGTTTTCTCCTCAATTCTCCTAGCAATTTCAGTTTAACTCTGGACGGTTTGAGTGCAGATGCAGATGTAGAATTACTTCAGGATATCAACCGCGATGGGATAGTTGGCCTCAATGGTTTAGTGGATTCCTCGACGAATTTCGGGACGGCTTCGGAACAAATTATTACTTCAAGACCTTTACCTGCGGGTCTTTATTTTGTCCGCGTTTCTCAATTTCAAGGTAATACTAATTATGACCTAACATTAGCATCCTCATCAAGTTAGGGAACTAATTGAGGATCTTCTGGTGTAGGAGAAGCAGGGAGAGATTGAATGGGTATATCTGGCCAATTAGAACGAGATTTGATCGAAGTGCTGGACACTAAAGCATAACCCAAAACAGCGGGTAAAACCATAGCTGCGAGTAATACGATCGCGCCTAGCATCGCCAGCCAATTTGAGCCTGAGCCATAGTGCGATCGATAGGGATCAAAACGTGGTAAATCCGACCTTTCCATGTCACGCATCGCGATCGGGCGCTTAAACCGCACTCGGCGATCGTCCAGCTTTTCTAATAAAATCCAGCCTACTTGCGCCTCTTCTTCACACAGCCGATGGAAAATAGCAGGATTACGGAATAAATCGCTCGATGCCCGCACAATCTTAAACTCCCAGCCAATTAATTGAGAATCCTTAAAACCGGAGTTGGGATTGCTATTTGATTGTATCCGATCTGTCACCGGAATATTATCATCCTTAGATTCGTAGTGCGTCAAAATTTCTTCCTCCTCACTTTGTTGAGCTTCAACAAACTGATAGCGGTGCAGCCAACCGCCAAAGATTACAGCCTCAATGCCGAGACTACCAACCATTAGACTCCAAATCACAATTGCAAACATATAGCTAGGGGCTAGGGGCTAGGGGCTAGGGGCTAGGGGAAGAGAGGGGGAGC
>NZ_JAQMUA010000314.1:0-5958 GCF_028330895.1 Kamptonema animale CS-326
AAAAATTAAAAATTAAATCTCACAATTTTTAATTTTGCATTTTTTTTTAATTTTGCATTTTTAATTTTTAATTGATTAAGTTGCTCCCCCATCCTCCCCATCTCCCCCTCTCCCCCGCTCCTTCATTTGAGTTTAATCATGCTAGACGCGAAGAACCACATTCGTCTCCTTACGCCGAAACTGCCTAGAGTTGAGTATCCATTGTTTGTATTTCTGCCCGGTATGGATGGTAGCGGTCAATTGCTGCGATCGCAAATTCCCAAATTAGTAGAGGGCTTTGACATCCGTTGTCTAGCCATCCCCCCTACTGACATGGCGAGTTGGGACGTACTTGTGAGCGAGACCATAGCCTTGATTGAAGCAGAAAAGGCAGCGGGAAATCATCGGTCTGTTTACCTGTGTGGTGAGTCATTTGGGGGGTGCTTGGCGATGAAAGTCATATTAGAGGCTCCTCACCTTTTTGAGCGGCTAATTTTAGTTAATCCCGCGTCTTCATTTAGACAGCAGCCTTGGATGGAGTGGGGTTCTTACCTGACCCAGTGGTTGCCCGCAAACATTTATCCTTTATCGATATTAGGGCTGCTGCCAGTTTTAGCGTCTTTAGGAAAGATTGGGAGGGGCGAGCGCCAAGCTTTGCTAGAAGCGATGCAGGCAGTGCCTCAGAGAACGACTATTTGGCGACTGGCTTTAGTGCGATCGTTCGATGTAGGGGAAAACCAGTTACGTACTATTAAACAACCAACGCTGGTAATTGCTAGCGGAGCCGACAGACTTTTGCCATCTTTAGCAGAAGCGAAACTTTTAGTCAAACGAATACCAAATGCCGAGATGATCGTGCTGCCAATGAGCGGACACGCCTGCTTGCTGGAAACAGATGTTGACCTCTACGCCATTATTAAAGAACACAATTTGCTGTTACAGCGGGACGAAGAACAACTGGCAGCAGTTGGTAGTTGAAGGAAGAGGGAAGAAGGAAGAAGGAAGAAGGAAGAGGGAAGGAGGAAGGAAGAAGAATTTTGAGTTGTCTTCTCATCAAAACTTACAACTTAAAACTCAAAACTTTTATCTTCTCCTTCCCCTGGCGCTAATTTCGTTTCAGCCACTTTTGAGCGTTGAGCCGCTGGACAACGCCGAACACCATCAAGTCCAACGTAATCTTACGTTCGTCAATTAAGAAAGGTTCCAAGGTACTGGTTTTAGTGCCGTTTTCCGCACAAGAAAAAGCTCTTTGAGCTTGGATATCTTCTTTAGGGAAATAGAGATTGAATTGCCGCTGACCTCCTTGGAACTTGCCAATAATTTGCCAGCATTCTTCTGCTGCATTCAAACCTGCGATCGCAAATTTTTGCTTAGCGAAAGTCAGGTCTAAATCCTTAACTCCCTGTTTGTCCAAAGCGGTCTGCAAAGCTGGCAAATAGTCTTGCTGAATAAAATCTGCAAAAGGCTTATCTTCCAAAGCAGGAGCCTTCTCCTTCTTCGGAGGCTTAGCTGCGGCGGCTTTATCAGCCGCAGGTTTAGCGGCTGGCTTTTTCGCCTCTGTCTTTTCCGCCTCTGGCTGAGGCTTGTCGGTACTGGGAATGTCACTTGTCTCTGGTTGGTCAGAACTCGGAGCCTGTTCTTGAGCAATTTCAGGAGTCCCCGCTTCCCCAGCGTTAGGATTTTTTACTTCTTCTGCCATTGATGCTACCTATCAAAGAATTCCGTTTTCAACAATAATTCTGGGTTCTCTTTTGCAGAGGTACGAGCGATCGCACCTCTACATTTTAAAGCTGCTTGGGCTATTTTAAATCTCAGCTACAGCGCGTTCAATCAAGCGGCGAGCAAGAGTTTGGACACCAGTGTGTTCGTAGTAGTTAGTAGTCATATCTAGGAAAGCACCCACATAGTCTACCTTGTCATCAGAAATTTCTACAAAATTCTGCAAATGACCGAGTACGTTTTGGGGAGTCAAACCTCGTTCGCTCACAAAATTGCTCATCCAGCCAGAAACCGAGGAGAAGCTTTCGCCAATGAAACCGAGCTGACCTGCGGGAGAACCCCCTGGAATCATACCGCTCAGTTGCTTAAAGCCTGGATTTTCTTCTAAATCCTTCGGTGAGAGCCTTTCGATCCAAGACTGAGTTGCCAAGATAAAGTTGGGGCCCAGGGGAATCAAACCATCAAAGCAGACTAAAGCAGCCATCCGCATCAAAGACTCGCCGCCGTAGTCACCCAGAGCTCCGGCAAAATCGCCGATACTGTCGCCAGGGATGCCGTTGATTTGACAAAAAGCCAAGAGTTCAACGACTAATTTTAATGATAGGTCAATGGTTTGGGCTTTTTCAGGCTTAGGGGTGAGGTTGCCAAGCAATCCCAAGAAGGGAACATTTTGGCCAATTTTGTTTGCTAAGGCTGCTGCACCCAGCGCACTCCCTGCACTGTCGATAGTTTGGTAGAGCCACAGAGCACGTTGGTATCCCTGGGATTTGTCGTTATAAAGGTAGATGGCGCGATCGCCTATTTGCTGGATTAGTTCTTCGTCAGTTTCGCCGGTGACAGTGCGGATCGTGTTTTCAAAGCCAACTAAATTATCCCATTGACCGGGGATGACAAAATCGAGCGCTCGCAGCGCTTTAACAGTCATGTTGTCTTTGGGAAGTTGATCTACTAATTCAAAGATGGTTTTGCTCATAACAGACAGGCTCCTTATTTTTGAGCGGATTGGACACTCTCACCCCACTCAGGCTGTGCCGCAAGTTCTGCCGAAGGGGAAATGAGATTATTGAGAGATAGGCGAACAAGGCGCAATGGCGTAAGCCTTACAGCCTTTAGGCACTTGCTGAAAATCCAGGGTGTAATTACTTATGAAATGAATAGTAGGTGAGTAACCCTCAGAAGGCTCAGTTTCAAAGGGTTGGAGGTTTTGCCAACCTGTATCTCATTACTGTGTCAATATCAAATGTAGAGACTGCGATCGCGCTTCTACAAGGTAGGCAGCCTTATTTGAGCTTGGCAAGGCCGCTGAGATTGAATTTTTCGAGCCAATCTTCGCGATCGCTGGCACTAAAAGAGGCAGCGCGGGACTGAACTTTCACCTGGTAGCGATTGGCTACTAGGACAGCGGTAGTAGTAGAGCCTTGTTTAACTGCGGGATAGCCGCCAATTTTCTGGGTACTCTTCTCGAATTTAGTTGCCGCACTGGGATTGCCAGCGAGGTCATTAATAGACAGCATTGCCACATCTTTGCCGCCTTGTTTCAACTTCGCTTCCGCAAAACCAGTTTTTTCCTGACTGAAAGTGCGAGTGTAGCCACCTCCGTTAGGAGGGAAGAAGCGATTTAACTTGCCTCCAGCTACGGGTTTGCTGGGAAGTTTCTGGGCATTAGTTGTTTGAGTAGGTTGTTGGGCGTTTGTCGGCTTTGTTTTAACAGGTTTTTGGGTACTTTCTTGCTGAGCGTTGTCCCAGCGGGTGGGGGCTTTATCTCCGCACGCCGTCACAAACAGCATCATCGCGATTAGAAAGGGAGCTAGGATTCTACGCATAGGGGGGAATTTCATCGCTATTTCCTCAAGAATTAGAGTTTATGGTAACAATTGTGACTTAATAGTTGCTTATCTGTCCTCTACCGCCGATTTCTAAGCCATTCCCAGCTAAGGGAGGAAGCTTAGTAGGCAACTTCACGGCAGTAAAGTTCGATTACGCAATTATTTCCCGTTTTGTTGGTTGGCGGCGACTCGGAGCTGGCGCGATCGCACAAGAGAGGATATTTTCTTTAGCGAGGGCAAGATTAGCGGCGATCGGCTCGTACCAAATCCGGGTTAGTCATCCCCTTTATTAGTAATAATCCGTCATTGCGAGCCAAGCGCAGCGCGTCAAGCGCAGCGCAGTTGCGAGCGTAGCGAAGCAATCTGAGGGTGTTGCGAGGTACGAAGCAAACTAAGCCCGAAGCAATCGCAGAGGCTAGGTGATTGCTTCGCTTCCCGCCACGCTTCGCTCGCGGCTTCGGCTTTTCGCAATGACAATAAAGGGGGTAGTAAAGCCGGGTTTGTTATCAGAAGGGGAAAAGTCTGCTGGCATCGCGCCCCCTCAACTCGAAAACTTCCTCTACCTTAGCTTTCCAGAAAAAAATCCCCCGCTTGTAACAGAGGATTTTTTTCAAAAGATGAGTTAAAGCTTCGCGGATTTTAACTCTAAGATGCTTACGAGGATTAGGCCTCGCTTTCTATGTAGATAAAAAGTAGACCCATAACTACCACTGGAAAAAGCCAAGTGATTGCTGGAATCAAGATCCAAGGCAAGAAAGAAGCTGCGTAGGAACCTGTCATGTTTAATTCTCCAAATCTAAAGTATTACAGTCTGGGAACAGGGATATTACTTAGAAGTAAGTAAAAGCTCTCACTGCTCAAAATTCTTAACAAAAGTCGGGATTGGAGAGTAATAATTCCTGCCCCAACCCCACCATTGTGAGGCAAAGCGTTTAGTTAACCAAGCCCCGGAAGATGGCATCTACGCCCTTGAAATTTTCCAGAAGGAAGTAGGCTACGAAAGCGCCGGCTGCACCACCGATGAAAAACCCAGCGGTTAGTTGGCTCCAGCCTTCACCAGTTTTCAGGGCTGCGGGAGTCTGGGAGTTAGCGCTTATTAAGCTGCTGTCCTCTTTGAAAGTGACTAAGCCGTAGGCAGACATACCGGCAGTGCCTAGCAGCACTAGGACGAGGGCTGTAATTAATCCGCCCAAATTAGCTGCTTCTGGATAATCCCGTAGAGGGCCGAAGACGATCTCCGGGCCCACGAGGAAGTAACCGTGTGCCAAACCAATCTCTAGACCCCGAACGATGGGGGACAGATTTTTGCGGTAGGCGGGTAGGTTGCCGATGAAAGTTTTGGTGAAATCAGAAGCACTGATGGGGGTGGCTAGATGACCCACGAATGGATCGCCGTTAAAGGGTTTAATGAGCTCTGCGTCTCTGGGATCGGCCATACTTTTTTTTCCTCACTTATTCAAAATTGCGATCGCAACTTAAGGTCATATTTTAAGCAGGGAGGGGTTGCGTAATTGCAGAATTGGCTGCCAGCTTTAGAAAAGTTCACTTTTGGTTGTCAGCCACAGCATTTTTATGGTTTTGACGATACCAGGAGGCGATGCGGTTTGGCGACACCCCAAGGAAATAGGCAATGATGACGATCTGGTTAATGAGGGTGGTTTTGAGGATGCCGAGTTTTTGCCAGCGACGGGCGGAGGTGAGAACATGGAGGGGAGAGAGCCCAATTTTTCCTTGTTGCTGTAATCGTCGGATCAGTTCAAAGTCTTCCATTATTGGCTGGTTGGGAAAGCCGCCGAGTTGTTGAAAGGTAGTGGTTTTAAGAAAAATAGCTTGATCCCCGTAGGGCATTTGGCAGTAGCGCGATCGCAGATTTACCATTTTTTCTACCAGTCGCAGACCGGGAGTTTTGCCATCTATTTTCAATTGGAAGGCCCCGGCAATGATTCCAGGTTGGGCTAGGATTTGTCTTACCCAAGTATCGAACCCAACAGGTAAAAGAGTATCGGCGTGGAGAAATAGCAGGATGTCGCCGTTAGCGGTGGCTGCACCGGCGTTCATTTGAGTGGCGCGGCCTACTAGGGCGGAGATAATTTTAACACCGGAGGCTGCCTCAATGCTGCCGTCTGTGCTCCCGCCGTCTACGACGATGATTTCTACTGCGGTGGCATTTTGGGCTTGGTTGATGGTTTGGGCGATCGCTTTGGCTTCATTTAATACTGGGATGATGATAGAAATTTTTACAGGTGGTGAATCTGGCATTGGCAATTTAACTGTTAATTGTTAGTTGTTGGTTGCTGGGGGGGTGACAGAGAGGCCTAAGAAATAGACCCAATCAGGATTCCAGCCCGTATACCCTGCTGGTAAAAACGACGTTTATTGGGAGTTATCTTCATTAATTCTTGAACGAGTTCAGAATGTTGTTCGAGATAATTTA